>NZ_JBPKJK010000021.1:0-80304 GCF_051756985.1 Saccharothrix sabaoui | reverse complement strand
TGTCGGGCACCGACCGTGTCAGGCGCCGACCGCGCGCCGCCGGTGGTCGAGCTGCGTGGCGAGCTTCACCCACCCGCCCGCGCACTCCGCGGCCAGGTCGACCACGAGGTCCACGCAGTGCGCGGGCAGCGTCTCGGCCAGGCGCCGCCAGTCGCCCACGGCGGCGTGGGCGTCCAGCAGCCGCAGCAGCAGCCTGCCGTCCTGCGCCCCGCGCAGGGACGGGTCGTGGCGCAGGAGGGCGAGCGCCGCGCGGCTGTCCGAGGCCGGGGTGGTCCGCACCGCCCGCACGGGACCGCGGTCGGTGCGGCCCCGCGACGGCACGATCTCCTCACCGCGGCGCAGCCTCGTCCGCACGTCGCGCGCCGTGCCGACGGAGATCCCGGCGGCCCGCGCCACCTCGCGCAGCGTCGCCTTCGGGTAGCGGGTCAGGTAGCGGGCCGCCGCCTTGCGGCCGTCCGCGCAGCTCACCGGCCGCACCCGGCCGTCCCTGCCGATCCGGGCCGCGGCGGGTGTCCCCGTGCGGACCCGGATCGCCGCCACCGTGCCGGCGGACAGCCCCGTCGTCGCGGCCACGCCGCGGTCCGACGACTCCGGGCAGGAGCGGAGCATCTGCTCGGCCAGCGCGATCCGGTTGGCGAAGGTGAGGGGCGTGCCGTCCTCGTGGTACGGCCCGGCGGTCGTGGACGCGACGCCGGCCGGGCCCTGGACCGCGATCACGCCGGCGAGATCGACATCGAGTGGCGGAAGTAGTCCGTGGGGTCGTAACGGCGCTTGACCTCACGCAGTCGCGGGAAGTTCTCCTTGAAGTAGAGCTGTTCCCACGACACGCCCGAGCGGTTGTGCGCCGGGTCCGCCATGTCGTTGTCCGCGTAGTTGACGTAACAGCCGTCCGTCCGCTCGCCGGGCACCGGCACGCCGCCGGTCTCCGCGAAGAAATCGGAATAGAGGCCCCGCAGCCAGCCCAGGTAGAAATCGTCGTCCTCGGGCCGTTCCCAGAACGTCTGGAAGCACATCTTGTAGGTGGAGTTCCGCTGGGCGGTGGCGGTGGCGTCGGGGGCCACGGCGTTCACCCGGCCGCCGGAGGAGAACAGCACCAGCATCGTGTCCGGGTTCGTGAAATCCGGGCGGGTCATGTAGTCGTAGAGCGTGGTGATCTGCTCGGGCGTGAACGCGGCGAGCATGTACGCCGACTTGTGCGCCCCGCGCGAGGTCGGGTTGGTGATGGTCGGGTTGTTGGTGCCGACCAGGCGGGTGGCCTGGAGCCACGGCAGCTCGCGCGGCGCCTCGTACCCGGGCAGCGGCCCGATCTCGCCGATCGCCCGGTTCGCCGAGCGCGGCGTCACCCCCACGCCGGCGGTGATCGCGGCCAGGTAGTCCGACAGCAGCTGCCGCGCGCCCGGCACGGTGGCGTCGACCTGCGTGAACATCCCCAGCCCGCCGTGCGCCTTGGCGCTGACGTTGAACAGGCTGCTCAGGTGGACGAACGGCGAGTCCGGGGCCGAGTTGGCCAGGTGCCAGGAGTCGAAGTTGGAGATCAGCCGGGCGAACGACGTGCGGTCCATCTCGTCCCACGGGAACTCGATGGCGCTGACCAGCACCGTCGACGGCGGGCTGACGAGCTGGTCCTCCGGCTTCGTCCCGTGCGCGTCGGGCGAGCGGAACCAGTAGCGGGTGATCAGGCCGAAGCTGCCGCCGCCCCCGCCGGTGTGCGCCCACCACAGGTCGCGGTTGGGGTCGTCGGCCTCGCGGCTGGCGATGACGCGGCGGACCCGGCGGTGGCGGTCGACCACGACGACCTCGACGGCGTACAGGTGGTCCACGGTGAGGCCGTGTGCGCGGGAGAGCAGGCCGAAGCCGCCGCCCGAGACGTGGCCGGCGACGCCGACGCCGTAGCAGATCCCGCCGGGGACGGTGACGTTCCAGTTCTTGAACAGCGCCTCGTAGACGTTCACCAGGCGCGCGCCCGCCTCGACGACGAACGCGCGGCGCTCGGCGTCGTACGCGATGCCGGTCATGGGCGAGACGTCGAGGATGGCCTCGGTCTCGGAGTGGCAGACGTAGTCGGCGAAGCAGTGGCCGCCACCGCGCAGGGACACCCGCTTGCCCGCGGCCACGGCGTCGCGCACGGCGCGTTCGGCGTCCTGGGGGGAGGTGATCAGGCGCACGTAGTCGGGCTCGGCCACGTAGCGCTGGTTGTTGCCCGTGCGCAGTTCGGCGTAGCGCGGGTCGTCGGCGCGGATCGTGGGCCCGGCGGCTCGCGACGCGGCCTCCTCGGCCGGGGTCGCGGCCGAGGTGCCGGGTACGGCTGCCACGGCCCCTGCTCCGAGGGCGGCGGCAGCCCCCACTAACAACGAGCGGCGTGATGTGTTCGAGTTCCCCAGCATCGATGACTCATTTCTCAAGATATGACGGGATGTCATGAACCGGCACGTGGTACCGGACAATCGCGTAAACGATTCTTCGGGGCATTGCGTCGGTTCGTCAACAACTAACAGGTAAAGCTCGTGTTTCGCAAGGAGGCAACAAGGTGTCCCCCGGCTGCGAGTGCAAAGCGTTGCAGAACGGGCTCAAGCGGATATCGGCTGACCGGACCCGGCGGACGCGCCCTGTTGTCCCAAGCGCTTCCGGTCAACGGCCCCGGAAAGCACCGCCGCGCCCAATCCCGCGACGACCAGGGCCGCCCCGATCAAATTCGGTATCGCGTACCCGCCGCCCGCGTCGATCGCCACCCCGCTCAGCCACGCGCCCAGCGCGTTGCCCAGGTTGAACGCGGCGATGTTCGCCGCCGACGCCAGCGCCGGCGCGCCTTCGGCGGTGCGCATCACGCGCATCTGCAACGCGGGGACGGTGGCGAACCCCGTGACGCCCAGCAGGAACACCGCCACCGCGGCGGGCACGGGTGACGAGGTGGCGAAGAAGAAGGCCGTGAGCACCAGGGCGAGCAGCCCCAGCACGACGTAGGTGGTGGGCATCAGCGCCCGGTCGGCTGCCTTGCCGCCCACGAAGTTGCCCACGCACAGCCCGGCGCCGAACAGCACCAGCAACCACGCCACCGCACCGGGGGAAAAACCGGCCAGACCGGTCATCATGGGCGCGAGGTAGGTGAACGACGCGAAGACGCCCGCGAACCCCAGCGTCGTCGTCAGCAGGGACAACCACACCAGCGGCCGGGTGAACACGGCCAGCTCGCCGCGCAGGCCCGCGGTCGGCCGCGGTTGCCGCGGCACCAGCGCCGCGACGCCGACCAGGCCCACCACGCCGAGCGCGGTCACGGCCCAGAACGTCGAGCGCCAGCCGTGCGCCTGGCCGATGAACGCGCCCAGCGGCACGCCCAGCACGTTGGCCAGCGTGAGACCGGAGAACATCAGCGCGATGGCCCCCGCCTGCCGGTCCGGCCGGACCAGCGAGGCGGCCACCACCGAGCCGATGCCGAAGAACGCGCCGTGGCACAGCGCCGCCACCGCGCGCCCCACCATCAACATGGCGTAGTCCTCGGCCACCGCGCACAGCGCGTTGCCCAGGACGAACACGCCCATCAGCGCCAGCAGCACGGTCTTGCGCGGCAGGCGCGACCCCAGCGCGGTCATCAGCGGCGCGCCGACCACGACGCTCAGCGCGTAGCCGGAGACCAGCAGGCCGGCCGCCGGGATCGACACCCCCAGGTCGAGGGCGACCTCCGGCAGCAGGCCGACGATCACGAACTCCGTGGTGCCTATGCCGAACGCGCCCGCGGCGAGCGCGAGAAGAGCTGCGGACATGGCCGATCCCCCAGGGTGTGCGGCTCGGGACGGCGGTCGACTGGGCCGCCGGAGGTACCGGCGGGAACCCTCCCGCCGGGGACGACGGCGGGGACGGGCCCCGCCGGGGTGGTCAGACCTGGCGCAGCGCGCCGCCGTCGATCGTCCACTCCGCGCCGGTCACCTGGCGGGCCAGCGGGGACAGCAGGTAGGCGATCACCCCGGCGACCTCGTCGGCGTCGCCGACGCGTCCCGTGGGCAGGCCGCGCACGTCGCGCACGAAGTGCTCGACGGCCTCCTCCACGGGCAGCCCGAACCGCTCCCCCAGCTTCTCCGCGAAGCCGCCGGGGCGGTCCCACAGCCACGTCCTCGTGGGGCCGGGCGAGACCACGTTCGACCGCACGCCGCGCCGGCCGAACTCGGAGGCCAGCGACTTCGACACCGACAGCACGGCGGTCTTGGCCGCGGCGTAGTCGACCATCGGGTGCTCGGGGAACCGGGCCGCCTCGCTGGCCACGTGCACCAGCGCGCCGCCGTGCTCGACCAGCGCCGGCAGCGCCGCCCGGCTGAACCGCACCAGCGAGTGCAGGTTCAGCTCGAACGTCCACGCCCAGTCGTCGTCGGCGACGTCCAGGAACCCCGTCCGGGGCTCCACCCCGCCCGCGTTGTTGACCAGGCCGTCCAACCGCCCGTGCCGGGCCAGCACCTCGGCCACCGCCGCGGTCGCCGCGGCCGGGTCGGTGACGTCCGCCGCGATGTCGCCGTCGCGCACGGGCTTGCGCGACAGGCCCACCGCGATCGCGCCCTCCGCGTCGAGGACCCGCACGGTCGCCTCCCCGATGCCCGCCGACGCGCCGGTAACCAGGAACACCTTTCCAGCAAGGCGCAGGTCCATCCCCAGGTCCTCCAGTTCGGGAGTTGACCTGCCCATGGTCGCCGGCGACCGCCGGCTCCGCCTGTCCCCAGCAGTGCTACCCACGCCAGTGGTCGGCTCGCCAGGGTCCTGGTTGGTGCCCGTGCGCGCCGACATCGTGGGTCCCCACAACACCACGCACGAAGGGAACCGCGATGTCAACGGTCGAGAACACCGAGAGCACGGTGATCGGGGCGTCGCCGCCCGAGCGGATGGGCGGTCGCCAGCGGCTCGTCCTGGTCCTCCTGCTCACCGCGAGCTTCACGCTGGCGGTGGACTTCTCCATCCTCAACGTGGCGCTGCCCGCGATCGGCGCCGAGGTCGGCTTCTCGCTGGAGAACCTCCAGTGGGTCGCCACGTCGTTCGCGCTGTGCGCGGCGGGCTTCACCCTGCTGTTCGGGCGCGTCGCCGACCTCTTCGGGCGGCGGCGGCTGTTCCTGGGCGGCATGGCCCTGCTCGGGGTCGCGTCCCTGGCGGGCGGCCTCGCCCAGGACCCGACGCTGCTGCTGGTCGCCCGCGTCGCCCAGGGCCTCGCGACCGCCGCCGTCACCCCGGCCGCGCTGTCCCTGCTGACCACCTCGTTCCCCGAGGGCAAGCTGCGCGACCGCGCGCTGGGCCTCAACGGCGCGCTGATGGCGGCCGGGTTCACCACCGGCGCCATCCTCGGCGGCCTGCTCACCGACCTGCTCAGCTGGCGCTGGGCGTTCCTGATCAACGTGCCGGTCGCGGTGCTGGTGCTGGTCGTCGCGCCGATGGTGGTGAGCGAGAGCCGCCCCTCCGGGCGCGTCCGCCTGGACCTGCCGGGCGCCCTCACCGTCACCCTCGGCCTGCTGGCGATCGTCTTCGGGTTGACGCAGGCCGGCGAGCACGGCTGGACCAACCCGGTCGCGCTGGGCTCGCTCGTGGTGGGCGCCCTGCTGCTGGTGGCGTTCTGGGCGGTGGAGAAGCGCGTCGCGCAGCCGCTGGTGCCGGTCGCGATCCTCGGCCGCCGCAACGTCGGCTGGGGCAACGTCGCGGGCCTGCTGGCGTTCATCACCGAGACGTCGCTGGTGTTCCTGCTGACCCTGTACCTGCAGAAGGTCCTGGGCTTCACGCCGCTGGCGGCCGGCCTGTCGTTCGCCGTGCTCGGCATCGGCACCGTGATCGGCGGCGTGGTCGCGCCCAGGGTCATCGGCAGGCTCGGGTCCAGGAACACCATCATCGCCGGGTTCGCCTTCCAGGCCGCCTCGACGCTGCCCCTGGTCCTGCTCGGACCGACGTCCGGCTGGATGCCGCTGCTGCTGGTCCTCACCTTCACCGGCGGTGTCGCCAACCTGATCGCGATCGTCGGCTTCATGGTGACGGCCACCTCCGGGCTGCCCGACGCCGAGCAGGGCCTCGCGACCGGCCTGGCCACGATGAGCCAGCAGGTCGGCATCGCGATGGGCATCCCGATCATGAGCGCCATCGCCGCGGCCCGCGTCAACGCCCTCGGCGGGGAGACCGCGTCGTCGGTGCTCAGCGGTGTCGTCACCGCCATCTGGGTCAACGCCGCCCTGTGCGTGCTGGCGGCCGTGCTGATCGCGGCGTTCCTGCCGGCCCGCGCGACCGAGGAGGTCTCGTGACCCCAGGCGCCGCGGTGGCGTGGGGCGACACGATCGCCGCGGGCAGGCCGGTCCGGGTGTTCCGTCCCTCCGAGGGCGGGCGGGGCACCCTGGTCTGGGCGCACGGCGGCAGCTGGACCGGCGGCTCGGTGGCCGGGTGGCACGAGCCGTGCGCCGACGTGGCCGCGCTCGGCGGGTGGAACGTGGTCAGCGTCGGCTACCGCGTCGCCCCCGCCCACCCCCACCCGGCCCCGCTGTCCGACGTGGCCGCGGTGGTGCGCTGGGCGTCGGAGCGGATCGGCGGACCGGTCGCCGTCGGCGGGGACAGCGCGGGCGGGACGATCGCCGCCAGCGTGGCCCTCGCCCTGCGCGGCCTGGCCCACGCGCCGGTCGCGCAGCTGCTGGCCTACCCGCCACTGGACCCCGAGTGCGGCGCGTCCTCGTACCGGCGCGACGACTTCCCCAACCGCACCGACCTGCGCTCCTCCTGGCGGGCCTACCTGGGCCCGACCCCGCTGCTCGACCCGCCCGCGACCCCCTGGCACAGCGACGACCTCACCGGGTTGCCGTTCTCGGTCCTGCTCGTCGGCGACGGGGACCCCGTCGCCGACGACGTGCTGGAGTACGCGGCCAGGCTCACCGAGGCGGACGTCCCCACCCGGCTGCACGAGTTCACGCAGATGGGGCACGGGGAGTTCCTGCGCTCCGGCGACAGCCGCCTGCGCGCGGCGCTCGGGCAGGCCCTGCGCGACATCGCGACGCACGACATCGCTTCGAGCGGTGCCCGCACCGGCGCCGCCCCGACCGAGGAGCTCCCGTGACGACCGTTCACCACCACGCCCTGCTGCGGCACTTCGCGGACCTGCGCGACGGCGACCACGGCGGCGGCGCGGTGACCAGGCAGGAGAAGGAAAGGCTGTTCGCCGCCGCGGTGGACCTGCTCGACCCGGTCGCGCGCCGCGTCCTGGGCGAGCTGAACGCGGAGCTGCTGCTGGACACCGGCACCGTGTCCGGCACCGGCCTGATCGACTCCTCCGGCGGCGGCGTCCACGCCCTGTGGACGCTGTCGTGGGCCGAGCAGGTCGCCTCGGGCGTGGCGCCGGTCGTGCTGCGCGCCCACTACGGCAGCGGGTTCCACCACCCGCACCTCAGCGGCGGCACGGTCGGCGAGTGGCCGCTCAACGTGTTCGACGCCGACCAGGCCGAGGCCGAGGCGCCGACCCTGCGCGCCATCGCGTCGGCCGACCTGCACAACCTGGTGTTCCAGGCGGACTACCGGATCGTGCCGGCGACCACGGCGGGGAGGTAGCGCCCGTGCTGCTGTCGGTCCTCGACCAGTCCCCCGTGCCCGAGGGCGGCACCCGCGCCGAGGCGCTGCGGGCCACCGTCGACCTGGCGCGCGCCGTCGAACCCCTGGGCTACCACCGGTTCTGGGTCGCGGAGCACCACGGGTCGGCGGCGTTCGCCGGCACCGCGCCGGAGATCGCGATGGGCGGGGTGCTGGCGGCGACGTCGTCGATGCGCGTCGGCAGCGGGGGCGTGCTGCTGCCCCGGTACCAGCCGGCGAAGGTCGCCGAGGTGTTCTCGGTCCTGTCCGCCCTGCACCCCGGCCGCGTGGACCTGGGCGTCGGGCGGGCCGGTGGTCCCGCCGCCGACTTCCCGCGGAAGCTCGTGGAGCTGCTGGCGCGGCTGCCCGACGGCCCGCCGCTGTGGCTGCTCGGCGCCAGTACCGGGTCGGCGGCGACGGCCGCCGAGCTGGGCACCGCCTACTGCTTCGCCCACTTCCTCAACCCGGGACCCGGCGTGGGGGCGATGACCCGCTACCGCGCCGCCGCCCGTCCCCGCGGCGCGGTCGCCGTGCGGGTGCTGGTCGCCGACACCGAGGCGGAGGCGAGGCGGCTGTCCCTGGCACTGCTGCTGTGGCGCGCCCGCCGCGACCTCGGCCACGACGAGCCGATGCCCGACCCCGACCGGGTCGCCGCGCACGCGTGGTCGGACCTGGAACAGGACCGTGCCGCCCACAACGCGCACGCCCTGGTCAGCGGCACCCCCGAGCAGGTCCGCGGCAGCCTGGTCGAGCTGGCGGACGAGCACGGGGTGGACGAGCTGGTGGTGAACACCCCGACCCACGACCCGGCCGACCGCCTGCGGTCCTACCGGCTGCTCGCCGAGGTCGTGGCCGACCTCCCCGTCGTCGCCACCGGCTGACCGCGGGGTGCCGCTCGAAGGCGGGTGTCCCCCAGGCACCCGCCTTCGAGCCCTGTCCGGACCCGAGCGCGGACGCCGCCCCGGCGTGAACCCGGGCACGACCGACGGCGCGTCGACCGCACCGCGCCGACCACCCTTAGGGGTCGGGGGCCGTCGGGCTCAGGGGGCAGCCCGATGTGGCGACTGGACGGGCGGCCTAGGGTCCTCGTGTGCCACTCATCGAGACCACCGCGCTGGGAATGCGCTACGACGGCGGGGTGACCGCCCTGGCGGACCTGACGCTGGACGTCGAAGCGGGTGTCGTCGGCTTGGTCGGGGTCAACGGCGCGGGGAAGACCACGCTGATCAAGCTCGCGCTGGGGCTGCTCACGCCGACCAGCGGGCGGATCCGCGTGCTCGGCCTCGACCCGGTCGCGGACGGGGAGCGGGTCCGGGCGAAGGTCGGCTACATGCCCGAGCACGACTGCCTGCCGCCCGACATGATCGCCGCGGAGTTCGTCACGCACATGGCGCGGATCAGCGGCCTGCCCGCCGCGGCGGCGCGGGAGCGGGCCTCGGAGACGCTGCGGCACGTCGGGCTCTACGAGGAGCGCTACCGCCGGATCGGCGGGTACTCCACCGGCATGAAGCAGCGGGTCAAGCTCGCGCAGGCGCTGGTCCACGACCCCGAGCTGCTGCTCCTCGACGAACCCACCAACGGGCTCGACCCGGCGGGCAGGCGGGCGATGCTCGACCTGGTGCACCGCATCGGCACCGAGTTCGGCATCTCGGTGGTGGTCTGCTCCCACCTGCTCGGCGAGATCGAGCGGATCTGCACGTCGTTGGTCGCCATCGACGCGGGCACCCTCCTGCGCTCGGCGACGCTGTCGTCGATGACCGAGCACAACGACCTGCTCGTCGTCGAGGTCGACGAGGGCGCCGAGCGGCTGGCCGCCGCGCTCACCGCCGGGGGCGTGGACGTGCGCCGCGAGAACCGCGTGCTGACCGTCCGCCTCGGGCAGGACGACGGCGCGGTGTACGACCTCATCCGGGACGCCGTCGCGGACCTCGACCTCAGCCTGCACCGGCTCGAACGCCAGCGGCACCAGGTCGCCGACCTGTTCCGCGACCGCCCCGCGCGGGAGGTGTCCCGTGTCTGAGTCCGGCGTCATCCACGACATCGGCTACCAGCGCTACACCGGCCCGAGGCTCGGCCCCGGCCACTCGGCCCGCGCGCTGTACGTCCACAGCGTCCGCAGCGCCTACGGCCTCGGCCGCAGCCCGTGGGCGAAGGTGCTGCCGATCGGGCTGGTCGGCCTGGCCTGCCTCGCCTCGCTGATCATCGTGATCATCAACAGCCAACTGCCCGAACCGGTGCTCGACCACGTCGGCATCGCCTCCACCTTCACCTTCGCCGCGGCGGTGTTCGTCGCCGTGGTCGCGCCGGAACTGGTGTCGGTGGACCTGCGCACGAACCTGGTGCAGCTGTACCTGTCCCGTCCGCTGAGCCGGGCGAGCTACGCGCTGACCAAGGTCGCCGCGCTGGCCACCGCGACGTTCCTGCTGTTCGCGGCGCCCATGCTGGTCATGTTCATCGGCATGGCCTTCGGCACCGACGACGGCGTCCCCGGCGTGCTGGAGGAGTTCGGCGGGCTGCTCGTCGGCCTGCTCGCCGCGGCCGTCCACGCCGCGCTGCTGGCGGCACTGGGACTGCCGATCGCGTCGCTGTCGGGGCGCCGGGTGTTCGCCACCGGCATGATCATCGGCGTCTTCCTGCTCACCGCCCCGATCTCGGCCGTCCTGCGCGAGCTGGACCCCGGGACGATCGGCCGGCTCGCCGGGCTGCTCGACCCGAACAGCCTGCTCAACGGCGTGGACCAGTGGCTGTTCGGGGCGGACGTCAGCCTCGTCCCGATCGGCTCGTTCGGACCGGTGTACGGCCTGGTCGCGCTCGCGCTCACCGCGCTCGGCACGACGGCCGCGGTGTGGCGGTACAAGGGGGTGAAGTCGTGAACACGGTGGAACTCGCGGGCGTCTCCCGCTGGTACGGCAACGTGGTCGCGGTCAACGACGTGACGTTGTCGATCGGCCCCGGCCTGACCGGCCTGCTCGGCCCCAACGGCGCGGGCAAGACCACCGTGCTGCACCTGATGGCGGGCCTGCTGGCCCCGTCGCAGGGCGAGGTCACGATCGGCGGTGAGCCCGCGTGGGCCAACCCCGGCGTGTACCGCGAGCTCGGCCTGGTGACCGAGCGCGAGAGCGTGCCGGGGTTCCTCACCGCGTGGGAGTTCGTCCTGGCCAGCGCCAGGCTGCACAAGCTCCCCGACCCCCGGGCCGCCGCCCGCGCCGCGCTGGACGTGGTGGACCTGCGCGACGCGCAGGACCGCCCGATCTCCACCTACTCCAAGGGGATGCGTCAGCGGAGCCGGGTCGCCGCGGCGCTCGTGCACGACCCGGACGTGCTGCTGCTGGACGAACCGTTCAACGGCATGGACCCCCGGCAGCGGATGCACATGATGGAACTGCTCGACGGCATGGCCGGGCAGGGGCGGACCATCGTGTTCAGCTCCCACATCCTGGAGGAGGTCGAGCAGCTCTCCGGCACCGTGCAGGTGATCGTGGCGGGCAGGCTCGCCGCCTCCGGCGACTACCGGCACATCCGGCGGTTGATGACCACCCGGCCGCACGTGTTCACCATCGCCTCCTCCGACGACCGCCTCCTCGCGACGGCGCTGATGGCCGAGCCGTCGGTCTCCGGGGTGAGCATCGCCGAGGCGGGTCTCCAGGTGCACACCAGCGACTACGGCACCTTCACCCGCGCCCTGGCCAAGCTCGCCCGGGAGCGGGACATCCGGCTGACCACGATCCTGCCTTCGGACGAGTCCCTCGAGAAGGTCTTCTCCTACCTGGTGACCACATGAACCCGACGATCACCCGGCTCACGGTGCGGGCCCTCCTCGGCCGCAGGCGCGTGCTCCTGCTGCTCCCCATGCCGATCATCCTGATCGGGCTCACCCTGCTGAGCGTCACCGAGGAGGACGAGTACGCGACCCCGTCCGACTGGGGCCCGCTGGTCTTCTCCAACCTCGGCCTCGCGGTCATCCTGCCGCTGACCGCGCTGATCGTCGGCAGCAGCGTGCTCGGCCTGGAGATCGACGACGGCACCATCACCCACCTGATCACCAAGCCGCTGCCGCGCTCGGAGATCATCCTGTCCAAGCTCCTGGTGGCCTGGCTGGTGACCACCGCGGCCACCGCCCTGCCGCTGGCCGTCGCGGCCGTCATCGCGGGCTCCGGCGCGCTGGCGATCGGCCTGGTCGCCGGCGCGGCCCTCGGCGCCTTGGCCTACAGCGCCCTGTTCCTGGCCCTGAGCGTGGCGACCAAGCGCCCGGTCGCGGTCGGCCTCGTCTACATCGTGCTGTGGGAGAACCTGCTGGTGTCGTTCGTCGACGGCGCCCGCGTGTTCAGCGTCCGCCAGCACGCGACGGCCATCGCGGACGCGATCGGCGACACCCCGCTGATCGCCTCGACCCTGTCGGTGCCCACCGCGCTGGTCATGGCGTCGGTGTTCGCCGTGGCGGGCACGGTCGGCGCCACCTGGAAGCTGCGGTCGTTCGCGCTGACGGGCGGGGCGAACTGACGGGCGGGGCGGACCGGCGCGGGTGACCCGGCGGGTCCGCGGGACGGGCGCGTCGGGTCAGGTCTTCGTGGCGGTGACCCAGCGGTTGGCCGCCAGCGCGTCGTGGGGTTCGGGGAGTGGTCCGCGGCCGTGCCGGTGGGTGAAGTCGAACGGGGTGCGGACCCGGGTCGTCCAGCCGCGCGCGGTCAGGGTGGCCGCCGAGTCGGGTCGCGGTTCGTCGCTGAACAGGGCGAGCAGGTCGATGCCGGTCTGGGCCTTGGTCGAGGTGTAGACGGGGTTGTCGCGCACCGCGGGGTGCTCCCGGACCAGCTTGACCTCGTAGGCCAGGGTGCTGCCGGGCGCGGACAGGCGGTCCACGGTGTCGATCAGCAGGCGTTCGGCGTCGCCGGGCAGGTACAGCAGCAGGCCCTCGGCCAGCCAGGTCGTGGGCTCCTCCGGCCGGAAGCCGGGCAGGAGCCGCGCCCAGTCGTCGCGGAGGTCGGCGGTCACCGGGTGGCGGGTGACGCGCGGGCGCGCGCCGAGGCCGTCGAGGACCTGCTGCTTGAAGGCCAGCACCGGGGCCCGGTCGAGTTCGAAGACGACGGAGCCGGGTGGCCAGTCGAGGCGGAAGGCCCTGGTGTCCAGGCCGGCGCCGAGCAGCACGGCCTGGCGGTTGCCCGCGGCGAGCACGACGTCGTCCAGCACCCTGGTGCGCAGCCCGAAGTAGCGGGCGAGCCTGCCCCACAGCGGGTTCGCGTCGCCGCCCGGGACGTCGCGCGGGTGCGCGGGCCAGTCCGCGGACGCGGGTGCGGCTCGGACGAAGTGCTCGGCGTAGGCGTCGCCGGCGAGGGAGTCCGGGCGGTGGGTTTCGATCGCGCGGGCCGCCGCGACCATCAGCGCGGTCAGCGCGACGCCGTCACCGAGCACCGTTCGTCCTCGCTCCCGGCGGACTCCTCGCTCCCGGCGGACTCCTCGCTCCCGGTGGACTCCTCGCTCCCGGTGGGGGGGTCGCACCACGTGTCGGGGCGGTCGTGGGTGGTGGCGCGGGCCCCGTACAGGTCGACCATGAACCGCACGGTGTCCTCGTCGCGGTGCAGCAGGCTGGTGGTGCAGTCGACCAGGAGCGTGATGTGCCAGCCCTTCTGGAAGGCGGTGCGGGCGGTCGAGTCCACGCACACGTCCGCGTACACCCCGGCGAACACCAGGTGCTCGATGCCGCGCCGCAGCAGGTGTTCCTCGAAGCCGGTGGCCAGGAACGCGTCGAAGCACGCGTGCTTGGTGACCACGAGCTCTCCCGGCGCCGGCGCGACCTTGTGGAACTCCGCGCCCCGGGTGCCTTCGAGGCAGGTCGGCGCCCGGTGGTCGCGTTCGTTGCGCCGCCGCCAGCTCGGGCCCTGGTGCCCGACGTCGCCGACGAAGCGGACGAACACCACCTCGGTGCCGCGGGCGCGCGCCAGCTCGACCGCCCGCGCGGCGTTGGTCGTCACCGCGTCCAGGCGTGCGGGGTCCCGGCGGTACCGGGCCGTCGCGGCCGGTCCGGTGCAGAAGTCGTTCTGCAGGTCCACGACGACCAACGCCGTCCGGGTCACGAACCCGCCTCCAGCCTCATCGACCGCCCGCCGTACCGGTGGGACAGCTCGGTGAGCAGCGCGTCGACGACGGCGGTGGTGGAGTGCCGCCCGCCGAGGTCGGGGGTGCGCACGCCGCGGGCGGTCACGGCGGCGAGCGCGCGTTCCACCGACTCGATCGCGCCCGTGCCGCCGCAGTGCCGTTCGACGACGGCCGCCGCCGCCCGCACGGTGGCCACCGGGTTGACCGTGTCGCGACCGGTCAGGTCGTCGGCGGAGCCGTGCACGGTCTGGTACTCCACCAGCCCGGCCAGGTCCGGGTGCAGGTAGGCGTTCTCGGTGCAGCGGTTCTCCTGCTTGTCCTCGCCGTAGCGGTCCAGCAGGACCACGTGCATGATGTCGCCCCACTCGTTGCCGGCGACGAGGACCGTCCGCCTCGGCAACCCGTGCTGGATCAGGTTCCTGTTCACCGTGTCGGGTTGGCTCAGCTCGATCCGGACTTGGTGGCGCTCGGCCGCGGCGCGCACCCAGTCGTCGAGGGCGCCGTCGAGCAGGTGGAACTTGTAGGCCATGACGACCCGGTCGGGGCCGCCGTCCGGCCACTGCCGCCAGCCACGCGCCAGGGCGTGGGCGATCACCTCGTCGGTGACGTCCTGGCTGAACCGCATCGTGCGGGTGACCACGCCCGGCGCGTGCCGGTTCTCACCGGTGTAGAAGCCCTGGGCCTGGTCCCGGACGAGCAGCAGCGCCGCGTCGGGCGGGGAGCCCGGTGCCGAGATGACGTCGACCTTCACCGCCCGCAGGCGCTGCCTCACCAGGTACAGCGACTGCGCGTTGACGGCCGTGCGGAACACCGCGGTGACGCCCCTGCGGGCCTGGGCCCGGCAGAACCGCTCGTAGTGCTCGGCGTCGTCCTCGGTGAGCCGGCGCACGTCCGCGATCCCGCCGGCTTCGGCGCGCAACGAGTGGTAGGAGTGGTAGAGCCGGGGTGAGCGGGTGATGGTCGGCTCGACGCCGTGCAGTCGGCCGAGCCGGTCCGCCACCCGTTCGAAGACGGCCGCGAGTTCGGGGCCCGTGCCCCGGCCCACGGCGAGTCCGACGCCTGCCGTCATCCGGCGACGCTCGACGCCAACCGGTCGCCGGGGATGCCGGCCGCGTCCGGTCGGTAGAACTCCTTGATGCTCTCCACCCAGCTCGACACGGAGATCCGGTCGTCCCGGTCGGGCTCCAGGGCGTCGAAGAGCGCGTCGATGTTCTGCTGCTCGAACCCGATGGCGGTCATCAGCGCGGTGAACACCCGGCGCTCGATCAGACCGTCGCCGTCCGGGTCGCCCAACCGGGCCAGCGAGCGGGCGAACTCGTCGATCGTGGGCTCGAACCGCTCGGGGGACAGCACGACGTCCTCGAACTCCTCCCGGGTGATGCTGTCGTCGCGGTCGTCGTCCAGCTCCTCGACCAGGGTCTTCCAGTAGCGGTGGAACGCCGCGGCCATCGCCTCCTTCGCCGCCGCGTCGGACTGCGGCGCCGCGTCGACCACCCGGCGCGCCATGACCTCGAAGTCGTCAGCGTCGATCTGGCCGGAGCCGTTGGCGTCGAACAACGCGAATACGAGGTCGACTCGGCTCAACGCCGCCTGAGAACGGTTCACTTGCACTTCTCCCATCGATGACGACGACGCGCCACCGGATGGGTTTCCCGTGGTCCGCCGTGTCCGGTGCCGGGTTCCATGATGTCGGAGGTCGTGCCCGGCGGGTTGGAGTATTCCTTTTTTCACCGAAAAGCATGAATTACCGAACGTCACCTGAAAATTATCCGCGCCAGCCCGTAATCACCCATTAGGTGGTACACCCCGGAAAGTCGGCGCGCCGGGCATTCATCGAGCCTCCGGCGTATCGAGTCGAGATCCGGGCCGGGGGTTGCCGGGCAGGCACCGGCCGGGTTGCCGGCCCGACCGATGCGGTCGACACACGCGATCACCGCACCCTCGGCCTTCCCGGCCTCCAACGCCGCCACCACCCGCGACCGCGGCACCTCACGCCCCGCGGGCGACAACCGGTGCGCACACCCGACCCCGGCACACCGGGACAGGACCCGGCGATCCGCGGACCTCCGTGCGGCCCAGGGGTTCCGCGGACCGTTGCGCTGTCCGGCCGACACCGCCGCGGGCGCGCGGGGATTACCGTTGATCGATCCAGTACCACTTCAGGACATACTCGCAACGGAGCGATCATGCCCGACTTACGCGCGTCGCTGGCCGTGTTGGCGCTCGCGACAGCCCTGCCACTGGCCACCACTCCCGCGGCGGTCGCGTCCGCCACGCACGTCATCGCCGAACTGCCGGCCGTCACCGGCCTGCCCGGCACCCTCGGCTACCACCCCACCGGTGTCAACGACCTCGGCCAGGTCATCGGCAGCGCCCAGGGCGACGGGCTGACGCGCGCGGTGCTGTGGGCGCCGCGCGGCGGTGCGACCGACCTCGGCCCCGGTCTGGCCGGCGCGATCAACCGGAACGGCAAGGTGCTCGGGTTGACCTCCGACGGCGTGCCGGACACGCAGAAGCCCTGGGTCTGGTTCGCGGGTCAGCGGAAGGTCATCGCCCCGCCGGGAGCCGCGTGGGCACTGGCGCACGTGATCAACGACGACGGCACCGTGCCGATGTCGTACGCCACGTCGGCCCGGGGCGAGCAGCACGCCGCCGTGTGGGACGGCGAGCGGCACGTGGAGCTGCCGGTGGCCGGTGACCACGTGTCGACGTACGCGATCAACGACGCCGGTGTCGTCGCGGCGAGCTACGCCTCCGCCTCCTTCCAGGAGTTCGGTGCGTTCCGCTGCACCGGCGGCGCGTGCGCGGAGCTGGAACCCGGTCCGGGCTACGGCACGTACGACCCGGAGGCGATCAACGAGGCCGGTGTGGTCGTCGCCAACCGGGGCATGGTGGCGCTGCGCTGGGACGGCGAGGAGGTGACCGTCCTGTCGGAGAGCGGCCGGCTCGCCCACGGCGAGCAGTCCCTCAACGAGCGCGGCGACGCGGTCGGCTGGGTGCTGGACAACGGCACGTCCCGCGCGGTGCTGTGGCCCGCCGGCGGCAAGCAGGTCGACCTCGGCGTGCCCGGCAACTCCGTGGCGACCGCGATCAACGAGCGCGGCGACGTCATCGGGCACGCCTCGTCGCCGGACCACTCGTCGACCCGCGTGTTCCTCTGGCGCGACGGGCGGCTCACCTACCTCGACTCGCTGGGCGGCACCCACAGCACGCCGGTCGCGCTGAACAACCACGGCGTCGTGGTCGGTCGCAGCGCTACCGCCGACGGCACCTGGAAGGGCGTCCGCTGGACCCCGGTCGCCACGCCCCCGTCCCGCTGACACCCGCCGCCCACCCCGGGCTCTCGCCGTCCGGGGCGGGCGCCCCTTCGGGAGTCCCGGGCACCGATCCCGCTCCGCGGGAGTCCGGCGGGTGAGCGCGAGCCGGGCTCCGGGTACCCCCGGGTTCGGAGAAGTCACCGTCGACGAAGCCACTCGTGAGGGGACTCGTCCCCTTCGGACGAAGTCGCGACGCGCCCTCGGCGACAGCGCGGCGCGACGTGGCGCGGGCTCGTGGTCACACCGGGATGTCGTCCCGGAAGATCACCGCCCGGACGAGCGCGACCGGGAACACCGACAGCACCGGCGCGCAACGCCAGGTCGTCTTGCCGTGACCATCGTTGCCGTGCAGCACCACGACACAGCCTCCGAGCACTGCTCCGGGGGTGTTCGACGATGGTGACGGTCGCCCCGCCGGCGGCCGGTGCGGACCGGCTCGGGTCGTGCACGCCACCACGCCGTGTGGCGCACACCGCGACCGGACCGCAGCGATGCGGAGGCGGCGTGACCCGACCCCCTGCGGATCGCGGGGCACGACAGGGCGCCCAGCGAGCGCAGAGCCGGTCCACGCGACACGCGAGAAGGGGTCGAGGCACCTGTCGGTGCGGCAGCCGGAGCTGTGCCCGTGTCCCGCACCGCGCGGGTCAGCGTGCCGGGGCGACCCACTGGACCACCCTCGCGGGGTGCGGTGGGTCGGCGTAGAGCAGCTCCACCAGGTCGGCCCGGTGGTCCAGGACCGCCCGGCGGTTGAGCTGGCCCTTGTCGGTCACCTCCCCCGCGTCGATGTCCGGTGGGGCGGTGGTCACCAGCAGGCGGTCGACCCGCGCCGACGCGCCCGCGCCCCCGTTCAGCTGCGCCAGGCACCGCGCCAGGTGGGCGTGCAGCAGCGGGTCGGTCTCCGGGTCCGCGACCTCGCCCAGCAGGTCGCGCACGCGACCGGGGTGGGGCCACGCGATGGCGGCCACGTGGGAGCGGTCGTCGCCGACCACGACGGCGTCGGCCAGGACGCCCGCGGCGGACAGCAGGCGGTTGCGGAGCCTGCCCGAGACGACCCACGTGCCGCTGGCCAGCTTGAAGTCCTCGGCGATGCGGCCGTCGAACACCAGGCCCCGGCGCGGGTCGTCCTCGTCCACCAGCCGGACGGCGTCGCCCGAGCGGTAGAAGCCGTCCTCGTCGAGCGCCTCGGCGAGGACACCGCCCAGGTAGCCGGGGGTCACCGACGCGCTGCGCACCCGGATCTCCAGCCTGCCCGCGACCGGCGCCAGCTTGACCTGCACCCCCGGCAGCGGCACGCCGATGCCCCGGTCGGCCCCGCCGTAGGTGGAGGTGGCTGCGGGCCCGGTCTCGGTGGCGCCCCAGGAGGACACCACCGGCACGTCGCGGCCGGTCGCGCGGCGGGCCACCGCGCTCAGCGCGGTCCGCAGCTCGTCCGGCAGGTCGGCGCCCGCGTACAGGATGACCTCCACCCTGGACAGGGCGCGTTCGGCCAGCGCCGGGTCGGCGGTGAAGCGCTGCACGAGCTGCGCGTACCCCGCCGGCACGTTGACGCACACCGTGGGGGGCACCGAGCACAGCGCCTCGACGGTGCGGTCGAACGCCCCGGGCAGCGGGGAGCCGTCGTCGACGTGCAGGCTCCCGCCGTTGGTGAGGGCCAGGTTGAGGTTGTGGTTGCCGCCGAACGTGTGGCTCCACGGCAGCCAGTCGGTGAGCGCGGGCGGTCCGGCCGCCAGGAACGGCCAGACCTGGCGCAGCATCTGCTGGTTCGCGCACAGCATCCGGTGGGTGTTGAGCACGCCCTTGGGCGTCCCGGTGGAGCCGGAGGTGAACAGCACCTTCGCCGTGGTGTCGGGGGTCAGCGCGGCGAACGCGCGCTCCACGTCGTCGGTGGGCGTGGTGGCGCGCAGGTCCGCCAGGGCGGGGCCCGGCCCTCGGGAGACGACGGCGGGCGCGTCGACGGCGGCCAGCGCCGCGGCGAACCGGTGGCCGTCGTCGGCGTGGACCAGGCCGGGGCGGACGAGCCGGGCGATGGCGCGCAGCCGGGCGTGGCCGGTGGCGCGCAGCGAGTAGGCGGCGCTGACCGGCACGACCGGCACCCCGGTGAGGTGGCACGCCAGGGTGAGCAGCAGGTGGTCCAGGGAGTTGCCGGACAGCACGAGCAGCGGGGCGTCCGGGCCCAGCCCGCGGTCCAGCAGGGCCTGGCCGAGCGCGGCGGCCCCGGTGGCGGCCTCGGCGTAGGTCAGCTCGCGCCAGCCGTCACCGGCCCGCTCCGCGGCCAGCACCGCGCCGGGGGTGGCGGCGGCCCAGTGGCGCAGCGAGTGGGCGAGGGTCGGCAGGTGGTCGGCCAGCGGTTCGTCGCAGCCGAGCACCTCGCTGCCGTCCGGGAGCCTGGAGCGGGTGAGCCGGGCGGTGGCCGCCACCGCCCCCGTCATCGGGCCACCGCGGCGGTGTGCCGCTCCACGGCCAGGCGCAGCCCGCCGCCGGCGATGAGGGTGGCGACGCGCTCGATGTCGGCGTCCAGGGGCCGGTCGTGGTCGAGGAACCCGCACACCTCGCGCACGGCCTCGTGCGCGGCGGCGGTGGGTGCGCTGAGCGCGTCCAGGCCGCGCAGGTCCGCGGCCTGGCACAGCGCGATGAGGTGGATGGCCGCGATGCGCTGCACCAGCTCCACCACGGACCGGGCGTCGCGGGCGGCGATGGTGCCCATGCTGACCTTGTCCTGGTTGTGCGCCTCGGTGGAGCGGGAGAACGACGCGGCGGGCATCGTCCACTTGAGCGCTTCGGCGGCCAGCGAGGACGCCACGATCTGCATCCCCTTGAAACCGTGGAACAACCCCGCCTCGTAGTCGTCGGGGCCGAGCCTGGGGATGAGGTTGGGGGTGAGGCCGTTGTTGAACTTCTCGTCCACGACCAGCTCCAGCTGCCGGTCGAGCAGGTCGCCGACGCCGGCCACCGCGGTCTTGAGCGCGTCCATGGCCTGCGCGACGTGGCCGCCGTAGAAGTTGCCGCCGCTGCGGACCCTGCCCTCGGGCACGTCGAACAGCGGGTTGTCGTTGGCGGAGTTGACCTCCACCGCCAGCCAGTGCCGCGCCCAGGTGGCGGTGTCGCGCAGCACGCCGGTGACGTGCGGGGCGCAACGGATCGAGTACGGGTCCTGGATGGGCCGCTCCAGCTCGGCGAAGTCGTCGTCGGTGCGGCGGACGCCGTTGTCGGCGCCGATATCGCCGAGCAGGGCGGAGCGGATCACGGCGGCGCTGTCCAGCACGCCCTCGTGGGGTTTGGCGTCGAACAGGAACGGCGCGAAGTGCCCGGGGTTGCCCAGCAGCACCTGGCTGGTCATGGCGGTGCACAGGTCGGCGGCGAACGCGATCTCGGCTGCGTCGTGCAGGGCCAGCACGGCGAAGCCCGCCATGAACGAGGTGCCGTTGACCAGCGCCAGGCCCTCCTTGGCCTCCAGCACCAGCGGGGTGATCCGGGCGTCGGCGAGGGCGGTGCCGGCGCTCTTCTCCTCGCCCCGGTGCAGCACGCGGCCGTGGCCGGTCAGCGCGGCGGCGAGGTAGCTCAGCGGCACCAGGTCGCCGCTGGCGCCGACGGTGCCGCGCTCGGGGATCAGCGGCAGCACGTCGGCGTTGATCATGTCGATGAGGGCGGAGACCAGTTCGGGGCGCACGCCGGAGTGCCCCAGGGCCAGGCAGTTGGCGCGCACGACCATGGTGGCGCGCACGACGTCGGGGGCGGCCCGCGGGCCGACGCCGGCGGACAGGAACCGCACGAGGTTGTCCTGGAGGGCGGCGGTCTTGCGCTTGGACACCTGCCTGCGGTTGCTGTCGCCGAACCCGGAGGTGACCCCGTAGATGGGGGTTCCGGAGTCGATGAGGCGGTGCTTCATGGCGTTGGACTCGTCGATGCGCCGGACGGCTCCCTCGTCGAGGACGACGGTGCGCGTGCCCGGTTTCCGGGCGATGTCGACGATGTCGTCCAGGGCGAGGGCGCGCCCGTCCAGCGGCACCTCGTGGAGCCGGGCGAGGCGCTCGGTGGGGGTGATCATGGAGGTCCTCTTTCGGGGTGCTCGGGGCGGGGCGCTCACCGTGGGAAGTAGCCCGCCCGGGTGAAGAAGTCGTGGTAGGTGCGGATCAGCTCGGCGGTGGGCTCGGGCCGCTCCAGGCCGGTGGCGGCGTCCGTGGCGGAGCTGTCGACCGGCAGGTAGAGGTCCGCGCCGCCCGCGGAGGCGGCGTCGAACGACTCCAGCAGCGGGAGCAGCGCGTTGCCGGGATCGGCGGTGATCCGGGCGCGCCAGGTGACGCGGTCCACCTCGGCCAGTTCACGGCCGAACGACCTCAGGTGCGCGACGATCCCGGCGAAGCCGATGGCGCCGCGGCCGGAGAGGTGGAAGGTGCGGCCCGCCGCGTCGGTGCGGCGGGTGAGGGCGACCACGGCGGCGCTGACGTAGTCCACGGGCACGAACTGGAACCGGCCGCCCACGTCGGCGGGGACGGCACGGGCCTGGAGCATCCCCTTGACGCTGAGCCAGACGAAGTCGCGGGTCTGGCAGGCGCCGGTGGCGCGGTCGCCGGAGACCAGGTCGACCCGGTGCACCACGACGGGCAGCCCGCGGTCGCGGGCCAGGCCGACGACCTGTTCCGCGACCCACTTGCTGCGGGTGTAGCCGGTGCGCAGCAGCGCGGGCGGACCGGTCGGGTCCTCGGGCCGCAGCGGTGTGCCGGGGGCGACCGGGCGGGCGAACACGCCGGTGGTGGAGACGTGGTGGACGGGGACGGTGCGGTGCCGCGCGGCCAGCCGCAGCACCTCGGTGGTGCCGCCGACGTTGGCGGCGCGCAGGGCCTCGTAGGGCTGGAGCCAGTTGACCCGGGCCCCGGAGTGCACGACGAGGTCGGCGGTGCGGGCGAGGGCGTCGAAGTCGTCCTCGGTGAGGCCGAGCCGGGGCGCGGCGAGGTCGCCGGGCACGGCGCGGACCCGGGACAGGTCGAGGTCCAGCTCGTACCAGGCGAGGTTGTCGCGCAGCCTGCGCAGCGCCCGGTCGGGGTCGTCGGCGCGGACCAGGCAGTGCACGGTGGCGGTGGTCTCGCGCAGGAGGTCGCGCAGCAGGAAAGCGCCGAGGAAGCCGGTGGCGCCGGTGAGCAGCACGTGCCGCGGGTCGGGGGCGTGGGTGGTGACCTCGGCGGCGGGGCGGATGTCGTCGGGCAGCACCACGTCCGCCTCCGGGTCGACCTGGTCGCCTCCGCGTGCGGCGGCGCCGGTGAGGGCGGTGAGGAGGTGGTCGGCGACCAGGGCGGGCGTGGGGTGGTCGAAGACGAGCGTCGGGGGCAGCCGCAGGCCGGTGGCGGTGTCCAGGGCGTTGCGCAGTTCCACGGAGCTGAGCGAGTCGAAGCCGAGGGCGGGGAACGCGGTGTCGGCGGGCACCTCGTCGGCGGGACGGCCGAGCTGCCGGGCGACCCGGTCGAGGACGACGGTGAGCAGGTGGTCGAGGCGGCGGTCGGCGGGCAGCGCGGCGAGCCGGCCGGCGAGGTCGTCCGCGCGCTCGGCGAGTTCGGCGGCGGCGGGGCGGTCGCCCCGGCGGGCGAGGCCGCGCAGCAGCGGCGCGGTGCGGGGTTGGGCGCGCACCGCGGCCAGGTCGATCGGGCAGGCGACGGTGACGGGGTGGCCCGCGGCGACGGCGGCGTCCAGCAGGGCCGTGCCGCGGTCGGCGGTGAGCGCGCCGAACCCCTCGCGGCGCACCCTGCGCAGGTCGCCCGCGGCGGCCATGCCGCCACCGTCCACGGCCCACGGGCCCCAGGCGACGGAGGTGGCGGGCAGGCCGAGGGCGGCGCGGTGCTCGGCGAGGGCGTCCAGCCCGGCGTTGGCGGCGGCGTAGTTGCCCTGGCCGGGTCCGCCGAGGACACCGGCGATGGAGGAGAACACCACGAACGCGCGGAGGTCCGCGTCACGGGTCAGCTCGTGCAGGTGGTGGGCGGCGAGCAGCTTGGGCCGGGCCGCGGTCGCCAGTCGCGCGGGGGTCAGTGCGGTGAACGCGCCGTCGTCCAGGGCTCCCGCGGCGTGCACGACGCCGGTGAGGGGTGGTTCGACGTCCGCGAGGACGGCGGCCAGGGCGTCCCGGTCGGCGACGTCGCACGCCGCGGTGGTGGCGCGGCAGCCGAGCGAGGCGAGTTCGGCGACGAGGTCGGCCGCGCCGGGTGCGTCCGGGCCGCGCCTGCTGGTCAGCAGCAGGTGCCGCACGCCGTGGCGGCCGGCCAGGTGGCGGGCGACCAGCGCGCCGAGGGCGCCGGTGCCGCCGGTGACGAGGACGGTGCCGTGCGACGGCCAGCCGCCGGTGGCGGGACCGGCGGGCAGGGGCGCGAGGCGGGGCGTGGTGGCGCGGCCCGCGCGCAGCGCCAGCTGGGGTTCACCGGAGGCCGCGGCGGCGGCGAGCACGTCGGGCGGCACGTCGTCGTGGTCGCTGTCGAGGAGCACGAACCGGCTGGGGTGCTCGGACTGGGCGGAGCGCAGCAGGCCCCAGACGGGGGCGACCGCGCCGTGCGGGCCGACCGCGTCGCGGGTGAGCACGACCAGCGGGCGGGGGTCGTCGCCGGTGAGCCACCGCTGGGCGGCGGTGAGGGTCTCGTGGCCGGAGCCGGGGTCGGTCACGCGGTGCACGGCCGGGGCGGGGTGGTCGCCGGGCGGCAGCAGCACGGGTTCCCAGGTGACGTGGTAGAGGTCGCCGGGCGGCACGACCGGGGTCACCGTGGCGGACGCGGTCACTGCGGCGGACGCGGTCACCGAGGCGGCCTCGACGACGACGTGCCCGGTCGGGTCGGTGGCGGTGAGCCGGTCGCCGTCGAGGTGGACGCGCAGGGAGCGGGCCCCGGAGGCGTGGACGCGGACGCCGCGCCAGCGGGTGCGGTCGCCGAGGGTGTCGGCGAGCAGCGCGGGGTGCAGCAGGTACGCGCCGGTGTCGTCGGTGGTGACGGGCTCCCCCTCGCCGTCCGGGACGGCGGCGGCAGGGGTGGCGGGTGCGGCGGTGGGGCTCAGGACGGCGTGGGCGTGGCGGGTCCACGCGCCGAGGTCGCCGGGTCGGGCGTGCAGGCGGGCGGCGCGGCGGCCGTCGGCGTCGGCCGGGTCGACGGTGACCAGCAGGTCGACCGCGCGACCGGCCGGCAGGTCGAGGGGCACGTCCACGTCGAGCCGGTCGACGGTGGTGCAGCCGGACTCGTCGGCGGCGCGCAGGGCGGCCTCGACCCAGGTGGTCGCGGGCACCCGGTCGGTGGCGAGCCAGGGGTGGTCGGCGCGGACGAGGCGGCCGGTGAGCGTGACGCGGTCGTCGGCGTCGGTGACCGCGCCGGTCAGCAGCGGGTGTCCGGTGCCCCGGTCGCCGGAGGCGGTGGTGTGCTGCCAGTAGCGCTGGTGGTCGAAGGCGTAGGTGGGCAGGTCGACGCGGCGTGCGCCGGTGCCGTCGAAGAACGCCTCCCAGTCGACCGGCACGCCGAGCGCGGCCAGGCGCGCGACCCCGGCGGTGAGCAGGGCGGCCTCGTCACCGCCACGGCGGTCCAGCACCACGACGGGGGTGTCGCTGATCGCCGGGGCCAGGACGGCGTCGGGGCCGATCTCGGCGAGCACGTCGGCGCGCAGCGCGGTGACGGCGTCGGCGAACCGGACGGGTTCGCGGACCTGCCGCACCCAGTACTCCGGGTCGGTGACCTCGCCGGGGCTGACGGCCTTGCCGGTGAGGCCGGACACCAGGGGCAGCACGGGTTCGCGCAGGGTCAACCCGGCCACCACGCGCCGGTAGTCGTCCAGCATCGGTTCCATGAGGGCGGAGTGGAAGGCGTGGGAGACGGCCAACCTCTTGTGCCGGTAGCCGTCCAGGTCGGCGAGCACGGCGGAGAGGGCGTCCTCCGGGCCGGAGAGCACGACCGCCCGCGGCCCGTTGACGGCGGCGATCGACACGTCGTCGCGCAGCAGCGGCAGCACCGCTTCCTCGGGGGCGCGCACCGCAACCATCGCCCCACCGGGCGGGAGGGCCTGCATGAGCCTGCCGCGCGCCCGGACCAGCGCCCACGCGTCGTCCAGGTCGAGCACGCCGGCGACGTGCGCGGCGGCGATCTCGCCGATCGAGTGGCCCGCGACCGCGGTGGGTCGCACGCCCCAGGACAGCAACCGGTGGAACAGCGCGACCTCGAACCCGAACAACGCCGGCTGCGCGAACTCCGTGCGGTCGAGGTCACCCTCGGCGGTGAACCCCAGGGCCGCCCCCATGCCTGACCACTGCGCGCCCTGCCCGGAGAACACGAACCCCAGGCGGCTGCGGGTGACGGGGCGGAGCTCCTCGGCGGTGTCGAGGGCGGCCAGCACCTCGTCGCGGGTGCGGCCGGTGACGGCGAGCCGGTGGGGCAGGGTGGCACGCGTGGTGGCGAGGCTGTAGGCGGTGTCGAGCAGGTCGTGGTCGGCAGGGTCGTGGTCGGCGAGGTGGGCGCGCAACCGCGCGACCTGCCCCCGCAACCCGCCCGACGTGGCCGCCGACAGCACCACCGGCACCGGCACCCCGGCAGGACGGGAAACCTCCTGCTCGGCCTCGACCTCCGGCGCCTCCTCGATGATCACGTGCGCGTTGGTGCCCGAGATCCCGAACGACGACACACCCGCCCGACGCGGCCTGCCCGCCGTGCGCGGCCAGGGCTGCTCGGTGGTGGCGAGCCGCACCGCGCCCGCGGTCCAGTCGACGGCGGAGGTGGGCTGCTCGGCGTGCAGGGTGCGCGGCACCCGTTCGTGCGCCAGGGCGAGCAGCACCTTGAGCACACCGCCGACGCCCGCCGCGGCGGAGGTGTGGCCGAGGTTGGACTTCAGCGACCCCAGCCACAACGGGGTGTCGCGGTCCTGCCCGTAGGTCGCCAGCAGCGCACCCGCCTCGATCGGGTCGCCGAGCCGGGTGCCGGTACCGTGCCCCTCCACGAGGTCCACTTCGGACGGTGTCACCCGCGCGTCGGCCCACGCCTCCCGGATGACGCGCTCCTGGGCGGGGCCGTTGGGCGCGGTGAGCCCGTTGGACGCGCCGTCGGAGTTGACGGCCGTGCCGCGCACCAAACCCAGGACGGGGTGGCCGTTGCGGCGGGCGTCGGACAACCGCTCCAGCAACAGCACCCCCACACCCTCCGACCAGCCCGTGCCGTCCGCACCCTCGCCGTAGGACTTGCACCGACCGTCCACCGCGAGGCCCTGCTGGTGCGAGAACTCGACCCACGCGCCGGCGCTGGACATGACGGTCACCCCGCCCGCGAACGCCAGGTCGCACTCCCCCGACCGCAGTGACCGGACCGCCAGGTGCAGCGCCACCAGCGACGACGAGCACGCCGTGTCCACGGTGAGCGCGGGCCCGTGCAGGCCCAGCGCGTAGGCGACGCGGCCGGAGGCGACGCTGGCGGCGCTACCGGTGAGCAGGTAGCCGCGCAGCTCCTCCGCGCCGCGGTCCATGTCGGTGTAGGTCTGCCCCGCGAAACCCGCGAACACCCCGGTGCGGGTGCCGCGCAGGGAGGACGGGTCGAGGCGGGCGCGTTCCGCCGCCTCCCAGGCGGTCTCCAGCAGCAGCCGCTGCTGCGGGTCGGCGGCCAGCGCCTCGCGGGCGGACATGCCGAAGAACGCCGGGTCGAAGTCGCCCGCGTCGTCGAGGAACCCGCCGCGGCGGGTGTCGGAGGTGGTGGCGAGGCCGTCGAGGTCCCAGCCCCGGTCGGTCGGGAAGTCGCCGATCGCGTCCCGCCCCCCGTCCAGCAACGCCCACAGGTCCTCCGGCGCGCGGACACCGCCGGGGTAGCGGCAGGCCGCGGACACGACGGCGATCGGGTCGTCGGCGGCCTCCAGGCGGGCGAGGCGCTCCCGGGTGCGGCGCAGTTCGGTGGTGGCGCGCTTGAGGTACGCGGCCAGCTTCTGCTCGGCTGGGGTGGTCATCGGTGGTCGCTCTCCTCCGGGCCGAGTTCGCCGTCGACGAGCGCGAACAGCTCCTCCAGCGAGGTGTCGTCGGGGCGCAGCCGGTCGCGCAGGTGCTCGGCGAGCGCGTCGGGGGTGGGGTGGTCGAAGACGAGCGTCGGCGGCAGGTCCAGGCCGGACAGGGTGACGAGCCGGTTGCGCAGCTCGACCGCGGTCAGCGAGTCGAAGCCCAGCTCGCGGAACGCCCGGTGCGGGTCGACCTCCGCGTCACCGCGGCCGAGGACGGCGGCGGTCTGCGCGCACACCACGTCGAGCAGGTCCGCGTCGGCGAGCGCGGCCAGGTCGACGGGCGGGACGGGTTCGGCGGGCGGGTCCGGTCGGAGCACCGGCGACGCGCCGTCGGCGATCCAGTAGTGCCGGTGGTCGAAGGCGTAGGTGGGCAGGTCGACGCGGCGTGCGCCGGTGCCGTCGAAGAACGCCTCCCAGTCGACCGGCACGCCCAGCGCGGCCAGGCGCGCGACCCCGGCGGTGAGCAGGGCGGCCTCGTCACCGCCACGGCGGTCCAGCACCACCACCGGCCGGTCGGTGACCACCGGCGCGAGGACGGCGTCCGGACCGATCTCCACCAGCAGGTCGGCGGCGGTGGCGGTGACGGCGTCGGCGAACCGGACGGGTTCGCGGACCTGCCGCACCCAGTACTCCGGGTCGGTGACCTCCCCCGGCCCGACGAGGCGGCCGGTGAGGCCGGACACCAGGGGCAGCACGGGTTCGCGCAGCACCAGCCCCGAGACGACGCGCCGGTAGTCGTCCAGCATCGGTTCCACGAGGGCGGAGTGGAAGGCGTGGGAAACGGCCAACCTCTTGTGCCGGTACCCGTTCAAGCCGGCGAGCACGGCGGTGACGGCGTCCTCCGGGCCGGAGAGCACGACCGCCCGCGGCCCGTTGACGGCGGCGACCGACACGCCGTCGCGCAGCAGCGGCCGGACCAGGTCCTCCCCTGCTTCCACGGCGACCATCGCGCCGCCCGGCGGGAGGGCCTGCATGAGCCTGCCGCGCGCCCGGACCAGCGCCCACGCGTCGTCCAGGTCGAGCACCCCGGCGACGTGCGCGGCGGCGATCTCACCGATCGAGTGCCCGGCGACGACGTCCGGCCGTACACCCCAGGAGCGCAACCGGTGGAACAGCGCGACCTCGAACCCGAACAACGCCGGCTGCGCGAACTCCGTGCGGTCCAGGTCCCCTTCGGCGGCGAAGCCCAGGGCCGTCCCCATGCCGGCCCACTGCGCACCCTGCCCGGAGAACACGAACCCCAGGCGGCGGGCGGCGGCCTGCTCGGGCACCGCGGTGTCGAGCGCGGCGAGCACCTCGGCGGTGTCGCGGCCCGCGACCGCGATGCGGCGCGGCAGCGGTGAGCGGGTGGTGGCGAGGCTGTAGGCGGTGTCGAGCAGGTCGTGATCGGCCAAGTGGGCGCGCAACCGCGTGACCTGCCCCCGCAACCCGCCCGGCGTCGCCGCCGAGAGCACCACCGGCACCGATACCGGCACCGGCACCCCGACAGGACGCGGAACCCCCGGTCCGGACTCGACCTCCGGCGCCTCCTCGATGATCACGTGGGCGTTGGTGCCCGAGATCCCGAACGACGACACACCCGCCCGACGCGGCCTGCCCGCCGTGCGCGGCCAGGGCACGGGTTCCCGCAGCAGCCGGACCGCGCCGGAGGACCAGTCGACCTCGGGCGTCGGCGTGTCGGCGTGCAGGGTGCGCGGCAGGCGGTCGTGCCGCATCGCCTGGAGCGCCTTGGCGATCCCGGCGACACCCGCGGCGGCCTGCGTGTGGCCGATGTTGGACTTGACCGAACCCAACCACAGCGGCGTGTCGCGGTCCTGCCCGTAGGTCG
The DNA here is from genome assembly GCF_051756985.1 of Saccharothrix sabaoui. Classification (NCBI taxonomy): domain Bacteria; kingdom Bacillati; phylum Actinomycetota; class Actinomycetes; order Pseudonocardiales; family Pseudonocardiaceae; genus Saccharothrix; species Saccharothrix sabaoui. The sequence goes on along the minus strand of NZ_JBPKJK010000021.1, from coordinate 51,531 downwards.
CCAGCAGCGCACCCGCCTCGATCGGGTCGCCGAGCCGGGTGCCGGTACCGTGCCCCTCGACGAAGTCCACTTCGGACGCTGTGGTGCCCGCGTCGGCCCACGCCTCCCGGATGACCCGCTCCTGGGCGAGGCCGGAGGGGGCGGTCAGGCCGTTGGACGCGCCGTCCTGGTTGATCGCCGTGCCGCGCACCAGGCCCACGACCGGGTGGCCGTTGCGGCGGGCGTCGGACAACCGCTCCAGCAACAGCACCCCCACACCCTCCGACCAGCCCGTGCCGTCCGCACCCTCGCCGTAGGACTTGCACCGACCGTCCACGGCCAGGCCCTGCTGGCGGGAGAACTCGACGAACGTGGTGGGGGTGGACATGACGCTGACCCCGCCCGCGAGCGCCAGGTCCGACTCGCCGCGCCGCAGCGACTGCACCGCCAGGTGCAGCGCCACCAGCGACGACGAGCACGCCGTGTCCACGGTGAGCGCGGGCCCGTTCAGGCCGAACGCGTAGGCGACGCGACCGGACGCGACGCTGCCCGCCGAGCCGGTCATCAGGTAGCCCTCGACGCCCTCGGGCACCTCGGCGGCGCGCACCGCGTAGTCGTGGTAGGCCACGCCGAGGAACACGCCGGTACGGCTGCCGCGCACCTCGGCCAGGGGGATGCCCGCACGCTCCCAGGTCTCCCAGGAGGTCTCCAGCAGCAGCCGCTGCTGCGGGTCCATCGCCAGCGCCTCGCGCGGGTTGATGCCGAACAGGTCCGCGTCGAACTCGCCCGCGTCGTGCAGGAAGCCGCCGCGCCGGGTGGCGGACCGCCCGCGCCGCGCCGGGTCGGGGTCGAACAGGGCGGCGGTGTCCCAGCCCCGGTCGGCCGGGAAGTCGCCGATGGCCTCGCCGCCCTCGTCGACCAGCCGCCACAGGTCTTCCGGGCCGGTGATGCCGCCGGGGAAGCGGCAGGCCAGCGCGACCACGGCGATCGGGTCGTCGGTGGGACGGGTGCGGGTGGTCGCGGTGACGTGCTCCGCCCCGCCGAGCAGGAGGGTGCGCAGGCGCGCGGCCAGCGCCGCGGGCGTGGGGTGGTCGAACAGGAGGGTCGCGGGCAGCGTGAGGCCGGTGGCCGCGCCGAGCCGGTTGCGCAGCTCGACCACGGTCAGCGAGTCGAGGCCGGATTCGCGGAACGCCCGCTCGGGGTCGACGGCCGCGGTGTCGGCGGGGTCGTGGCCGAGCACGGCGGCGGCGTGGCCGCGGACCAGGGCGAGCAGTTCCCGGTCCCGGTCGGCGGCGGACAGTGCGGTCAGCCTGGCCGCGTACCCGGTCCCCGGGGCGCGACCGGCGCCCGCGGCGGTGCGGGTGGGTCCCCGGACGAGGCCGCGCAACAGCGGTGGCACGTCGCCGCGCCGGGCGCGCTCCCGCAGCGCGGGCAGGTCCAGCGCGGCGGGCACGAGCAGCGCCCGGTCCGCGCCCAGCGCGCTGTCCAGCAGTGCCCACCCGTCGTCGGCGGACATCGGGGCCAGCCCGGCGCGGGAGAGGCGCGCGAGGTCGCGCGCGTCGAGCGCGCCCAGGCCGCTGTCCAGGTCCCACAGTCCCCACGCCAGGGACACCGCGGGCACGCCTCGGGCGCGGCGGCGCTGGGCGAGGGCGTCGAGGTGGGCGTTGGCGGCGGCGTAGGCGGCCTGCGCCGGGGTCCCGAGGACGCCGACGGCCGAGGAGAACAGCGCGAACGCGCGCAGCGGCTGGTCGCGGGTCAGCTCGTCGAGGTGCCGCGCGCCGTCGACCTTGGGCCGCAGCACGGCGGCCAGGCGGTCGGCGGTCAGCTCCTCCAGGGGCGCGTCGTCACCGGCGGCGGCCAGGTGCAGCACGGCGGTGAGCGGCCGGTCGAGCCCGTCGAGCAGGGCGGCGAGCGCGGCGCGGTCGGCGGTGTCGCAGGCGACGGCGGTGGCGCGCGCGCCCGCCTCGGCGAGGTCGGCGCACAGCTCGGCGGCTCCCGGCGCGTCGGGACCGCGTCGGGAGACGAGCAGGAGGTGCCGGACGCCGTGCCGGGTGACCAGGTGGCGGGCCAGACCGCCGCCGAGGGCCCCGGTGCCGCCGGTGACCAGCACGACGCCCTCGGGGTCGAGGACGGGCGGCGCGGCACCCGCGACGGGCGTCAGCCTGGGCACCAGCAGGTCGCCGCCGCGCAGCGCTCCCTGGTCCTCCCCGGCGGCGGCCAGGGCCGCGACGGCGCGGCGCACGGCGTCGGCGTCGGTTGACGGGTCCGCTGACGGGTCGGCGTCCAGGAGCAGGAAGCGACCCGGGAACTCGGCCTGCGCGGAGCGGACCAGGCCGCGGGCGGCGCCGTGCGCGGTATCGGTGACCTCGGCGGCGTCCCGGGTGGCGACGCCGCCCCTGGTGACCACGGCGAGCGGTTCGGGCCGGCCGTCGGCCAGGTGCCGCTGGAGGGCGGCCAGCACGGTGGCGGCCGGTGCGCCGGAGGGCGGCTCCAGCACCGCGACGGCGGTGCTCCCGACGGGGGTGCTCCCGACGGGGGTGCTCCCGACGGGGGTGCTCCCTGTAGGGGTGCTCCCTGCGGCGGCCGCCGGGGGCCGCCAGTCCAGGCCGTAGAGCGCGCCGCCGCCGGTGGGCCCCGCGGTGAGGTCGGCCGGGCGCACGGGCCGGAACAGCAGGGACTCGACGACGGCGACGACGTGGCCGGTGTCGTCGGTGGCGGTCAGCCGCACGGCCTCACCGCCCGCGGGGCGCACCCGCACGCGCAGCGCGGTCGCGCCCGCCGCCGGCACCGACACGCCGGTCCAGGCGAACGGCAGCCGCAGCACGCCCGGCTCGGCGGGTGCGCGCAGCAGCTCGGCGTGCAGGGCGGCGTCCAGCAGGGCCGGGTGCACGGTGAAACCGCGCGCCTCGGCGTGCCGGGAGGGGTCCAGGGCGACGTCAGCGCACATCTCGTCGCCGTGCCGCCAGGCGGCGCGCAGTCCCCGGAAGGCCGGGCCGTAGCCGTAGCCGTCGCGCTCCCGGTCGGCGTAGAAGCCGCTGACGTCCACGGGTTCCGCGCCCGACGGCGGCCAGTCGCCCGCCTCGTCGTCGGGCGGGGCCGGCTGGGCGGTGAGGGTGCCCGAGGCGTGCCGGGTCCACGGGCCGGAGCCGTCCTCGGGGCGGGCGTGCACGGCGACCGCGCCGCCGTCGCGTTCCACGACCACGCGCAGCAGCACAGGGCGGCCCGCGGGCAGCGGCAGGGGCCGTTCGACGGTCAGCTCGGCCAGGTGGGGCGCGCCGATCTCGTCACCCGCGCGCAGCGCCAGTTCCACGAACGCCGTGCCGGGCAGCAGGGCGGTGCCGGACGCGGCGTGGTCGGCGACCCACGACGGGGCGTTCGCGGTGACGCGGCCGGTCAGCTCGACCCGGTCGCCGCCCAGGTCGGCGACGACCGCGCCGAGCAGCGGGTGCCCGGCCGGGGTGAGGCCCGCGGCCGAGACGTCGGGCGTCCCGGAGCCGGCGGTGAGCCAGTGGTGGCGGTGCTGGAACGGGTAGGTGGGCAGGTCGGCGCGGCGCGCCCCGGGCAGGGTGACGTCCCAGTCGACGGCGACGCCGCGGACGTGGGCCTCGGCCAGGGAGCGGCGGAACCGCGCCCGGCCTCCTTCGCCCCGGCGCAGCGTGGCGAGCACGGCGGGTCGGTACCCGGTGGCGTCCGCGGTGTCCAGCACCGCGGCGGCCAGCACCGGGTGCGGGGCGCACTCGACGAACGCGCCGTGCCCGTCGGCCAGCAGGGCGGTGACCGCGGCCTGGAAGTCCACGGGCTCCCGGACGTTGCGGAACCAGTGGTCGTCGCCCAGCTCGTCGAGGCGGGAGCCGGTGATCGCGGAGTAGAACGGCACGGTGGGCGGGTGGTGGGCGATGCCCGCCAGGGCGGCGAGCAGCGGTTCGCGCAGCGGTTCGACGATCGCGCAGTGCGACGCGCCCGCCCGGACCACGACCCTGGCGCGGACGCCGTCCTCCTTGCAGCCCGCGACGAACCGGTCCACCTCGTCGGGCTCGCCGCCGACGGTGACCGCGAGCGGGCCGTTGACCACCGCGACCTCCAGCCGGGCGGCGCGGTCGGCGATGCGGGCGCGGGTGTCGGCGGCGGACAGCTCGACGGCGGCCATCGTGCCGCGGCCGGTGAGCAGTTCCGCGTAGACGCGGCTGCGGCGCACCACGACCCGCGCGGCGTCGGCCAGGGTCAGCGCCCCGGCGACGCAGGCCGCGGCCAGCTCGCCCTGGGAGTGGCCGACGACGGCCGAGGGCCGCACGCCGTGCGCCTCCCACAGCGCAGCCAGCGACACCATGACGGCGAACAGCACGGGCTGCGCCACGTCGGAGGTCTCGCGGTCGGCCGCGCCGGGCCGGTCGAGCGCGGTGTCCAGCAGGGACCAGTCGACCAGGGGGTCGACGGCGGCGGCGCACTCACGCAACCGGGCGGCGAAGGCGGGTTCCTCCGCGTAGAGGTCGGCGACCATGCCGGGCCACTGGGAACCGTGGCCGGGGAAGACGAACACGACGCCGCCGGGGTCGGTGGCGGTGCCGGTGGCGGCGGTCGTGGGCGCGGTGCCCGCGAGGGCGGTCAGGGCAGCGCGGTCGCCGGCGGTGACCACGGCGCGGTGCGGGAACGGGGTGCGGGTGTGCAGCAGGGACCAGGCGACGTCGGCCGCGGGCAGGCCGGGGTGGGCGTCGAGGTGCTCGCCCAGCCGGTCGGCCTGGGCGGCCAGCGCCTCGGGGGTCGCGGCGGACAGCGGCCACATCACCGGGCCGTCGACGTCCGCCGCGGGCTCGTCTGGGTCGGCGGGCGGGGGTTCCTCCAGCAGCAGGTGGGCGTTGGTGCCGGAGATGCCGAAGGAGGAGACGCCGGCGCGGCGCGGCCGGTCGGGGTCGCGCGGCCAGTCGACGGCCGCGGTGAGCAGCCGGACCGCCCCGGCGTCCCAGTCGACGCGCGGGGTGGGTTCGGCGGCGTGCAGGCTGCGGGGCAGGACGCCGTGCCGCATGGCCTGCACGACCTTGATCACGCCCGCGACGCCCGCGGCGGCCTGGGTGTGGCCGATGTTGGACTTGACCGAGCCCAACCACAGCGGGGTGTCGCGGTCCTGGCCGTAGGTGGCGATCAGGGCGGCGGCCTCGATGGGGTCGCCGAGCCGGGTGCCGGTGCCGTGCGCCTCGACGGCGTCCACGTCGGCGGGCGACAGGCGGGCCGCGGCGAGGGCGCGGCGGATGACCTGCCGCTGCGCCGCGCCGTTGGGTGCGGTGAGGCCGTTGGACGCGCCGTCGGAGTTGACGGCGCTGCCGCGCACGACGGCGAGCACGGGGTGGCCGTGGCGGCGCGCGTCGGACAGGCGCTCCAGGACGAGCACGCCCGCGCCCTCGGCCCAGCCGGTGCCGTCGGCGTCGGCGGAGAACGCCCTGGAGCGACCGCGCGGCGACAGGCCGCCGAGGCGGCCGAGCTCGGCGAACACGCCGGGGGTGGGCATGACCGTCGCGCCGCCCGCCAGCGCCAGGGAGCACTCGCCGGAGCGCAGGGCCGCCGAGGCGGTGTGCACGGCGACCAGGGACGCCGAGCAGGCGGTGTCCAGGGTGATCGCCGGGCCGTGCAGGCCCAGGACGTAGGCGATGCGGCCGGACGCGACGCTGGGGGTGGTGCCGGTGAAGCGGTAGCCGGCGGAGCCCTGGCCGGGCTCGCCGAGGCGGGGGCCGTACTCCTGGTAGGTGGTGCCGACGAAGACGCCGGTGTCGGTGCCGCGCAGGGACGCGGGGTCGACGCCCGCGCGTTCCAGCGCCTCCCAGGAGGTCTCCAGCAACAGCCGCTGCTGGGGGTCCATCGCGGCGGCCTCGCGCGGGTTGACGCCGAAGAACGCGGCGTCGAAGCCGGTGACGCCGGACAGGAAGCCGCCCTCGTCGACGGGGGTGGCGTCGGGGCGGTCGGGGTCGCGGAGGCGGTCGGTGTCCCAGCCCCGGTCGGTGGGGAACGGACCGATGGCGTCGACCCCGTCGGCGACGACGCGCCACAGGTCCTCCGGGGCGCGGACGCCGCCGGGGAAGCGGCAGGCCATGCCGACGATGACGACCGGGTCGTCGTCGAGGGCCGCGCGCGGGGTCCCGGGGGTCGTGTCGTCCGGGTCGTCGTCCGCGCCGCTTTCGGCGAGGTGCGCGGCGAGGGCGGCGGGGGTGGGGTGGTCGTAGACGAGGGTTTCGGGCAGTGCCCGGTCCAGGGCGGTGGCGAGCCGGTCGCGCAGCTCGACGCCCGTGGCGGAGGTGACGCCGAGGTCGCGGAACGACCGGTCGGGGACGATCCCGGCGGCGGTGTCCAGGCCGAGGACGGCGGCGGTGTGCACGCGGACCAGGCGCAGGGTGTCGGGCCGCCGGGCTTCGGGCCGCTGCGGTTCGGGCCGCTGCGGTTCGGCGGACTGCCGGGGCTGCTCGGGCAGGAGTTCACCGGCCGGGGCGGTCGGGTCGGCCGGGGCGGAGGAGTCGGCGGGATCGGGCAGCCAGTGCCTGCGGCGGCGGAACGCGTAGGTGGGCAGCGGCACGCGGTGACCGCCGGTCAGGGCGGCGAGGTCGACGGCCACGCCCGCGGCGTGCAGGGTCGCCAGCGCCTCGACGAGCGCGGTGGGCTCGGGGCGGTCGCGGCGCAGGGCGGCGGCGAAGGCGTCACCGGGGACGGCGGCGCGGACCGCGGGCGCGAGCACCGCGTCCGGGCCCAGCTCCAGGTGGGCGGTGACCCCGGCTTCGGCGAGCCGCCGCGCGCCGTCGCCGAAGCGGACGGTCCCGCGGATGTGCCGCACCCAGTACTCGGGATCGGTCAGCTCCCCCGGGCGGGCGGGGCGACCGGTGACGTTGGAGACGACGGGAACGGCGGGCTCGGCGTAGGACAGGGAACGGGCCACGGCGCGGAACTCGTCGAGCACCGGGTCCATGCGGTGCGAGTGGAAGGCGTGGCTGACCCGCAGCCCGCGGGTGCGGCGGCCCCTGGCGCGCAGGCGTTGGACCAGCGCGTCCACCGCGTCGGCGTCACCGGAGACGACGACGGCGCGGGGACCGTTGACCGCGGCGACGCCCACCCGACCGGCGAGGTCGGCGAGGTTGGCGAGGTCGGTGAGCACCTCGTCCTCGGTGGCCTCGACGGCGGCCATCGCGCCGCCCGGCGGCAGCGCGCCCATGAGCCTGCCGCGCGCGACGACGAGGGTGGCCGCGTCGGGCAGGGTCAGCACGCCCGCGACGTGCGCGGCGGCCAGCTCGCCGACGGAGTGGCCGAGCAGCAGGGCGGGGCGCACGCCGAGCGCGGTGACCAGCCGGTGCAGCGCGACCTCCACGGCGAACAGGGCGGGCTGCGCGTAGGCGGTGTCGTCCAGGTCCTCGGCGGAGGTGCCCCAGGCGACGTCGCGCAGGGGCCGGTCGAGCAGCGGGTCGAGGTGGGCGCAGACCTCGTCGAAGGCGGCGGCGAACACCGGGTGGGCGGCGTGCAGCTCGCGCCCCGCGCCGAGCCGCTGCGCGCCCTGGCCGGTGAACAGCGCGGCGAGCACCCCGTCCCCGGCCGAGCCGGTCACAAGCCCGGCGGCGGGCTCGTCGACGGCGAGCGCGTCGAGGCGACCGAGGAGGGCGCCGCGCTCCCCCGCGACCACGACGGCCCGCCGGGTGAACGCGGTGCGGGTGGCGGCGAGGGAGTGCGCTAGGTCGGCGGGCGCGGCGTCGGGGCGCTCGCGCACCCAGTCGGCGAGCCGTGCCGCCTGCGCGCGCAGGCCGTCGTCGTCGGGCGCGGAGAGCGGGAACGCCAGGGGGCCGCCCACGAGCGCCGGCGGGTGGGCGGTGTCCCCGGTCCCCGCCCCGCGCGGTCCGGGGGCCGCGGCCAGGACCAGGTGGCAGTTGGTGCCGCCCATGCCGAAGGAGCTGACGCCCGCGATCAGCGGCTCGTCCGGGCGCGGCCACGGTGACAGGCGGTCGTGCACGCGCAGCCGCCACTCGTCGAACGCGATGTCAGGGTTCGGCTCCTCGTGCCCCGGGCTCGCCGGGAGCAGGCCGGCGTGCAGCGCCAGCACGACCTTCAGCAGGCCGGTGACGCCCGCCGCGCCCTCCAGGTGGCCGACGTTCGTCTTCACCGAGCCGACCAGCAGGGGGCGGTCCGCCGGGCGGTGCGCGCCGATCGCGGCGCCCAGGGCGCGTGCCTCCACGGGGTCGCCGACGCGGGTCCCGGTGCCGTGCAGCTCCACGTACTGCACCTGGTCCGGCCCGATCCCGGCGGCGGCGTGCGCGGTGGTGACCACGGCGCGCTGGGCGTCCGCGTCGGGCGTGGTCAGCCCCGCTCCCCCGCCGTCGTTGTTGACCGCGCCGCCGCGCAGGACCGCCCACACCTCGTCGCCGTCGGCCAGGGCCCGCGCCAGGGGCTTGAGCACCACGACCGCTCCGCCCTCACCGCGCACGTAACCGTTGGCGCGGGCGTCGAACACGCGGCACCGGCCGTCCGGGGACAGCGCGCCGAACCGCTCGGCGGCGACGGTCGACGTGCCCGCCAGGTTGAGCTGCACCCCGCCCGCGACGGCCAGCTCCGACTCGCCGGAGCGCACGCTCTGCGCCGCCAGGTGCACCGCCACCAGCGACGACGACTGGCCGGTGTCGACGGTGGCGCTGGGGCCCCGCGCGCCCAGCAGGTAGGACAGCCGGTTCGCCAGCAGCGCCCGGTTCAGGCCGGCCAGGGTGTGCGGGGTGACCGCGTCGGGGCCGGCGCGGTCGGTGAGGCGCGCGTAGTCGTCGGCGGTCGCGCCGATGAACACGCCCACGTCGGTGCCGCGCAGCGCGGCGGGCACGAGGCCGGCGTGCTCCAGCGCCTCCCAGCCCAGCTCCAGCACCAGGCGCTGCTGCGGGTCGGTCGAGGCGGCCTCGCGCGGGGTGAGCCGGAAGAACCCGGCGTCGAAGCCCGCGACGTCGTCGAGGAACCCGCCGCGGCGCACCCGCACGGGCGCGTCGCGCCACCGGTCGGCGGGCGCGTCGGTGATCGCGTCGCGCCCCTCGCTCAGCAGCCGCCAGAAGTCCGAGGGCCCGTCCGCGCCGGGCAACCGGCAGGCGAGCCCGACGATCGCGACGGGATCGGTACCACGTGGTTCTCGTTGCGCTTCTCCAGCCACGTGCCGAAACGTATCGACGGGCGTCCGGATCACCGGAACTCCGCGGTAATCCGGGTGCGAAGAACGCGCGAGGAACGAACCACCACCGCCCGCCGCTAGCGTGCGGAACGGACCCGCCCCGGCGTGTGGAGCTGTCGTGAACCCCTTTGCAGAAGCCATTGTCGAGAACCGGCCCGCGGCGCACCTCGCGGCCCTGGAACTGCCCGGCGAGTACGAGGCCGCGCACCTGCGGGCCGAGGACGCGGACATGTTCGCCGGGGTGGCGGACAAGGACGTGCGCAAGTCGCTGCGGGTCGGTCCGGTGCCGATGCCGGAACTGGCGCCGGACGAGGTCGTGGTGGCGGTGATGGCGAGTTCGGTCAACTACAACACGGTCTGGTCGGCGACGTTCGAGCCGATGCCGACGTTCGGGTTCCTGCGCCGCTACGGCGCGCAGGGCGGGTGGGCGGCCCGGCACGACCAGCCGTTCCAGGTGGTCGGTTCCGATGCCGCGGGCGTCGTGGCGCGGGTCGGGTCGGGCGTGCGCCGCTGGAAGGTCGGCGACCACGTCGTCGTGCACCCGGTGCACGTGGACGACGAGGAGCCCGCGACCCACGAGGACGCGATGCTCGGCGTGGACATGCGCGCCTGGGGCTACGAGACGAACTACGGCGGCATGGGCGAGTTCGCCGTCGCCCGCGCCAACATGCTGGTGCCCAAGCCCCCGCACCTGACGTGGGAGGAGGCGGCCGTGTCGCCGATGTGCGGCAGCACCTCCTACCGGATGCTGGTCGGCGAGCACGGCGCCCGGATGAAGCAGGGCGACGTGGTGCTGGTGTGGGGCGCGACCGGCGGCCTGGGCGCGTACGCGGTGCAGCTCGTGAAGAACGGCGGCGGTATCGCCGTGGGCGTGGTCGGCTCGGCCCGCAAGGCGGAGGCCGCGCGGGCGCTGGGCTGCGACGTGGTCGTGGAACGCGCCGACATCGGCCTGGTGGGCGGTGACTTCTCGCCCGAGCGGACGGTGGAGGTCGGCAAGCGGCTGGGCCGGGTCATCCGCGCCGGGGCGGGCCGCGACCCCGACGTGGTGTTCGAGCACGTCGGCCGCGCCACGTTCGGCATCTCGGTGTTCGTCGCGGGCAGGGGCGGCACGGTGGTGACCTGCGGGTCGAGCACCGGCTACCGCCACGAGTTCGACAACCGCTACCTGTGGATGCGGCTCAAGCGGATCGTGGGCAGCCACGGCGCGAACCTCCAGGAGCAGCTGGAGCTGACCCGCCTGGTGGCCTCGGGCGCGATCGCGCCGACCCTGTCGTCGCTCTACCCGCTGGCCTCGGCGGGCGAGGCGGCGCGGCTGGTGCAGGAGAACGGGCACGTCGGCAAGGTCGGCGTGCTCTGCCTGGCCCCCGAGCGGGGGTTGGGCGTGACCGCACCGGAGCTGCGCGCCCGGATCGGCGAGGACCGGATCAACCCGCTGCGGCCGTTCCGGTCCGCCGCGTCGATGTGAGGGGCTGGGCATGAGGGAACACGCGGAACGCTTCCTGGGCGACGCGCTCGCCGCGTGGGGGCTGGACGTGGAGTACGACCACGGCGCGGGCGACCTGCTGCACCGGACCACCGACCCGGGGCGCCGGTCGCCGGTGCTGGACCTGGTCGGCGGTTTCGGTTCGCTGTTCTTCGGCCACAACCACCCGGAACTGGTGGCGCACGCCAAGTCGCTGCTGGACGCGGGCACCCCGGCGCACGCGCAGCTCTCGAAGCGGGCCGAGGCGCAGCGGGTCGCCGCCGCGCTGAACGTGATCGCCGAGCGGGAGCTGTCGCCCGGCGAGCCGTACTCGGCGATCTTCGCCAACAGCGGCGCGGAGGCGGTCGAGGCGGCGGTGAAGCACGCCGAACTGGCACGGGTGGTGCGGGTCGGGGCGCTGGGCGCGGAGGTCGCCGAGCACGCCGCGGGGGTCGGGGCGGCGGCCGGTGGGCCGGACCCGCTGCGGCTGTCACCGGAGGCCGAGGCCGTCGCGGCGGGCGGCGGGGTCGCCGAGCTGCTGGAGGCGGCGGGGCGGCACAACGCCGCGGCGCTGGCGCACCCGCCGGTCTTCTTCGCGCTGGAGGGCGGTTTCCACGGCAAGCTGGTGGGCAGCCTCCAGCTGACCCACAACCCCGTCTTCCGCGTGCCGTTCGGCGGGCTCGGGGCGCACACCCGGTTCGTCGCCGCGGACTCCTGCGAGGACGCGGTGAAGCTGGCCGAGGCCGAGCAGCCGCACGTGCTGGACGTGGTGGCGGTCGACGGGGTGGTGGGGGTGCGGCGGCGGCCGGTGCCCTTCGTCGCCGCGTTCTTCGTCGAGCCGGTGCGGGGCGAGGGCGGCATCACCGCGCTGACCGCGGAGCAGGCGGCCCGGATCACCGAGGTGTGCCGGGTGCTGGACTGCCCGCTGGTGGTGGACGAGATCCAGACCGGCGCGGGCCGCACCGGCGCGTTCTTCGCGGGCGCCGCGATCGGGCTGGTCGGCGACTACTGCACGCTCGCCAAGGCGGTCGGCGGCGGGCTCGCCAAGACGTCGGTGCTGCTGGTGCGGGAGTCCCGGTACGTCAAGGAGTTCGAGCTGCTGCACAGCTCCACCTACGCCAAGGACAGCTTCTCCTGCTCGATCACCGAGAAGGTGCTGGAGATGCTGGAGCGCGACGACGGCGCGGCCTACCGGCGGGCCGCCGAGCGGGGCGCGGCGTTGCGGGCGGCGTTGGAGGAGGTGCGCGCGGAGTACCCGGACGTGGTGGCCGACGTGCGCGGGCGGGGCCTGCTGCTGGGCTTCGAGTTCGCCGACCGGTCCGACTGCGCCTCGCCGCTGATCCGCGACTACGCGCGCGGCGGCTTCTTCGGGTTCGCCGTGTCGGGGTTCCTGCTGCGCAGGCACGACCTGCGGCTGATGCCGACCGGCAGCGCGCCGGGGACGCTGCGGGTGCAGCCGTCGAGCGGCATCGACGACGAGTCCGTCCGGCGGCTGGCGGCGGGCCTGCGGGACGTGTGCGACGTGCTGCGCCACGAGGACGCGCTGCACCTGGTGGACCCGGCGACGTCGGTGGGGACCAGGGACTTCCGCGGCCCCGGCGCGGTCGCGGCCGGGGGCGGCACGCGGGTGGCGTTCGTGGCGCCGCTGGGCGAGCCGGAACGGTTGCGGCGGTTCGACCCGGCGCTGGCGGGGTCGGACGACGCGGCGCTGCGCGCGTTCACCGCCCGTGCGGCGGCGGTCAACGCGATGGCGCCGCTGCCCGCGGTCGCGTGGGACCCCGACGTGGCGGTGTCGGTGTTCCCGCTGCTGGTCGGGCCGCACCTGTCGGCCGACGCGGTGGCGGCCGGGGTGGCGGGTCAGGTCGCGGCGGCGCGCGGCGCGGGTTTCGACGTGGTGGTGGTGAGCGGGGAGTTCACCGGCTCGTCGGCGTCCGGGCGCGGTCCCGCGGGGTTCGCGCTGCCCCCCGGCTTCGGTGACGAGGTCCCGGCGGAGCTGGCCGCGGCGCTCACCGGTTGACGCTCGCCGGCTGGCGCTCGTCGGTTGGGCGGCCCACGACGACGCGCGGTCCCGCCCCGGGCTCCGGGACGGGACCGCGTCGCCGGTCGCTGGTCCGGTACGGGGTCAGAACAGCAGGGACACCGGGCGGCCCAGGTCGAGCAGGGAACGCGCGTAGTCCTCGACGATCATCGGGCGGTTGAGGGCGGTGTGCCTGCTGCCGATCTCCAGGTCGCGCCAGTACCGCTGGAGCGGGTTGGCCTGCGCGAAGCCGCTGGTGCCGCCGAGGTCCAGCAGCAACTGCACGGCCTCGCGGGCCCGTTGGAGCGAGGTGACCATGTGCATCCGCAGGCGGGCGCGTTCGGCGGGGGTGGCGTCCTCGCCCTCCTTGACGGCGTCGAAGCCCTCCGCGACGTGCAGCATGTGCAGGACGGCGGTGTCGACCAGGTGGGTCGCCTCGGTGAACTGGTGCTGCACCGAGGTGGAGTCGACCGCGCGCTCGTAGATCGAGAAGGCGAGCGGCTTGTGCTCGGCGAGCTTGGCCGCCACCAGGTCCAGCGCGCCCATGGCCGCGCCGACCAGGGACGACAGCGAGTGCAGGTTGCCCTTGATCAGGATGGTGGCGGCGATCGGCGACTCGGGCTCGCCGTCCGGCTTGAGCGGCGCGAACTGCACGAACCGGTCGGGCACGAACAGGTCCTCGGCGACCATGGCGTGCGTGCCGGTGCCGGACAGGCCCGCCACCTTCCAGGTCTGCTCGATCCGCAGGTCGGTGGGCGGGGCCAGGAGGTTGGCGACGCCGACGTGCTTGTCGTCCTCGTCGAACACCGGCACCCACGCCAGGAACGCCCAGTCGGAGAACTCGCAGCCGGACGCGTAGGGGAAGCGACCGTTCACGCGGAGACCGCCGGGCACCCGGTCGGCGCGCAGCTTCGGGTCCAGGCTCGCCGCGGACAGCATCACGGCGTCGGGGTCGGCGTCGTAGATCTCGCGCACGCCGGCCTCGGGCATGACCATGACGAGGTCGACCGAGGCGGCGTGGTTGGCGGCGATCCAGCCGGTCGACGGGCAGCCGCGACCGATCTCGACGAGCACCCGGACCTGGTCCCGCATGGGCAGGAACCAACCGCCGTGCTCGCGCGGCGTGCTCAGCCGCAGCAGGCCCGCGGCGCGCAGCGCGACCACGTTCTCGTCGGCCACCCGCGATTCGTGCTCGGTGCGCTCGGCGTTGGCCCGCAGCAGCGGGATGAGATCACGGGCTCGACCGATCAGCTCCTCGGTGGTCGGAGTCGGTTGGGCGGTGCTGAGCGACATCGGGTTCCTCCTCCGGGGCGTCGCGGCGTGCGGACACCCCGGCGAACGGTAACGACGTTCCCCACCGGGCCGTCCACCCCGCCGTAATCCGCGGCCGATTACTTCGCAGAGAACGGGCCGAGGATCTCCGGAGCGAACCCGGCGGGGGGCGGGGGCGGGACGCGGTGGCGACGGCGATGGTGGCGACGACATCCGACGCGTACGTCGGGCGGCACCTCGCGGCAGGTCCGAAGCCGGCAGGTCGGCCGGTGGTGCCGCCGGGAGCGCGACCGGCGCGGTCCCGTACCGCGTCCTGTCGATGTGCTGTCGATTTACGTCCACGACGAGATCGATGCGATCCGCCGCGGATTGGGAAGGCTCAGAGTATAGCGCGAGTTCACCTCCCGAGGGAGTGCGACATCCCACTTCCTGCATGTTCGGGAGCACTTCGCCGCACCGGCCGGGCGGTCCACTAGGATCGATTCGAGGCACCCTTCGAAATTTCGCCAGCCCTGCGGAATTCAGCAAAAGGCCGAACGGCCTACCCGATACCCCGTCTGGAGCCATATGGAATTCCGCGTCCTCGGGCCACTGGAGGTCGTCCACGACCACTTGCCCGTCCCGGTGAACGGGGTGCGACAACGGGCGATCCTGGCCTTCCTGGTGCTGCATTCGGGTACTTACCTGACAGTAGGACGACTCGCGCGCGCCCTGTGGGAGGACGAAGAGCCCGCGACCGCCCGCAAGGTCCTCCAGAACGGGATATCCCGATTACGCAAGGCGCTGTTCCGCCCCGCCGCGGCCTTGCCGCTCGAACTGCGCACCGGGCCACAGGGGTACATGCTGCGCGTGCCCGCCGCGGCCCTCGACTCCGCTCGTCACCACGAACTGGTCGCCACCGCGCGGCGGGACCTGGCCGAGCGGGACTTCGAGTCGGCGTCCCGACACCTGGGTCTGGCCCTGGACCTCTGGCGCGGGGACCCACTGGCCGACCTCGCCGAAGCGGGTTTCGCCTGGCCGGAACTGGCCGCGCTGCGGGAAAGCCGGTGGCAGGCCGTCGAGGACCGGATCGCCGCGGAACTGGTGCTGGGTCGCGACCGGGGCGTCATCGCGGAACTGGCGGTGATGACCGAGACCGATCCGACCCGGGAGCGGCTGTGCCTGCTCCAGATGGTCGCGCTGCACCGCAATGGCCGGTCCGCCGACGCCCTGGACGTCTACCGGCGCACCCGCTCGGCGCTCACCGACCATTTCCAGACCGCTCCCGGCGAACGGCTGCGCCGATTGGAACAGGACATCCTGATGCACCGCGCCGGGCAACCGGAACACTGCACGGCCGAATTGCTGGCCGCCTGAAGCGCACGCGATGCCCGGTTCCCCGTCCGGTCACCGCCGGCCCTTTCCGCGTTCACCTGACCGCTCTTCACCGCGGAGGGTGTGCGCCACGCATTTCCCCGGCGCTCCCCCGTGCCCCCTGCACTGATTCGGCAATGCGGGAAGAACGCCGACCACCACCCCGTCCCGCATTTCTCGCCCGCGAACCCGAGTGGAGGCCCTCATGAGCACCGCCCGATGTCGCGACGAACTCAGGTTCGACGTGTTGGGTCCGCTGGAAGTCGTCCGCGACGGCAGGCCGTTGCCGATCGGGAGCATCAAGCAGCGGGCCGTGCTCGGCTACCTGCTGGCGCACCCGAACCAGGTCGTGGCGACCAGCCGGCTCATCTCCGCGCTGTGGAACGGAGCGGCGCCGCCGTCGGCGCGCAAGATGGTGCAGAACGCGGTGTGGCGACTGCGCGCCCTGTTCGGCGAGCGGCCTGGTTCCGCGTCGCTGCACTCCCGGCCGCCCGGCTACCTGCTGGAGGTCGACCTGGCCGCGGTGGATTTCTTCCGCTTCGGCGAACTGGTCGCGGCGGGCCGCGACAGCGCGCGCGAGGGCGCGGTGGCGAAGGCCGCGCTGCTGTGGCGCGAAGCGCTGGACCTGTGGCGCGGCCCGATGCTGTCGGACCTCGTGGAGGCCGGCATCTCGTGGCCGAAGGTCAAGGCGACCGAGGCGGTGCGGCTGGACGTGCTGGAGGAGTACTTCGACGCCGAACTGCGGTTGGGCAGGCACGAGGTGGTGCTTCCCGACCTGGAGTCGGTGGTGCGCGCCGAACCGAGGCGGGAACGCCTGGTGGGACAACTCATGCTGTCGCTGTACCGCAGCGGACGGCACGCTGACGCGCTGGCCGCGTTCAGCTCGACCCGGGCCTACCTGTCGGGGGAACTGGGCCTGGAGCCCGGACGGGACCTGCGGGAACTCCAGAAGGCGATCCTGGCGCACGACCCGGCGCTGACGCCGACGCCCGCACCCACCGGTGTGCAGGTGGTGACGCCGCCCGCTCCCCCTTCCCCCTTCCCGGGAGCGCCGCCCGTGCGCACGCCCCTCCGGGCGGTCGACGACGTGCGGGAGCTCAAGGAGGTCATCACCGCCCTGTTCCACATCGCGGTGGGACCCGAACACGCCGACCTCGAGGAACTGGACGCCTCGATCGAGGCCGTCCACGACCTGGTGGCCGAGCGGGCACGGCACTTCGGCGGCACGGTCACCGGACGGATGGGCTCGCTGTGGTCGGTGACCTTCGGGGTACGGCGCGGCCGCGACAACGAGGCCATGCGCGCGATGTTCGCGGTCATGGCCGTTCGGCACGGCCTGCGCCTGCACCACCCCGGCGAACGAGTGCTGGTCCGGGCGGTGGTCGACTCGGGCGAGGCGCTGGTGCACCACCGCGACGACGGGACGCTGCGCGTGGTGGGCGCGGCGTTGGACCGGTCGTACTCGGTGTTGCCGCTGGTACCGCCGGGCGAGCTGTGGGTCAGCGACGTGGTGCGGGAACAGATCGCGAGCCGCTTCGACTGCGAGCGCACACCGTTCTCCGGTCGGCTGTGGGCGGTCACCGGTGTGCGGTCCGGGCACGGGGGCGGGCGACGGGAACTCCTGGAGCGCGACGACGAGGTGCGGGCGCTGCTGGCGGCGCTGGACGGCTCGCCGGGACTGGTGCTGGTCACGGGTGGCAGCGGCGCGGGCAAAACCGCGCTGCTGGCCGAGTTCGAACGGCGGGCGGGGCAGCACTCGCCGCAGGCCCTGCTGGTGTCGATGCAGCCGTTCACCGTCGACGAGTCGCAGGTGGGGCAGCTGGCACCGTTCCTGGCCCGGTGCTGCGGCATCGACGAAGCCGACCCGCCCGGGGTCGCGCGTGCCCGGCTGTGGGCTGTCGTGGAACGGGTCGTGGACCACACCGGGGCCCGGCGGGTCTTCGACGCGCTGCTGGTGGCGTTGGGGCACGTGAGCGGGCACGAGCGCACCGCGGGCCTCGACGAGGTGGTGGCGGCCTGGCGGACCCTGCTGCGCGGGCTGGCCGCGGAGCGCCGGGTGGTGGTGCTGGTGGACGACCTGCACGCCGCGGACGACACCGCCCTGCTGGCCGTGGACGCCTTCCTCGATCAGGACAACGGGCCGCTGGTGGTGGCGGTGGCGCGGCCGGAACTGTTCGACCGGCGGCCTCGGTGGCGGGCCGGGGCCGTGGAGCTGCCGCCGCTGAGCGACGAGGCGGTGGCGTGCGAGGTGCTGGACCTGGTCGCCGAGCACGGGGGGCACCCGACCTCCGGTCCGACCGTCCGCGAACTGGCGCGGCTGGTGGTGGCGCTGGCCGACGGGAACCCGATGTTCGCGGTGGAGCTCACCCGTACCGCACTGGCCGCGGTCGACGGCCCGACGTGCCCGTCACCGCGGGACCTGGTGCCGCGTGCGGTGCACCGCGTGCTCGCCGCAAGGCTGGACGGCCTGCCCGACCGGCTGCGGCAGGTGCTCCAGGACGCGGCGCTGACCGGCGACGTGGTGCACCTCGACGACGTACGGGCACTGCGCCCGGACGACGCGGGCACAGCGGAAGCGCTGGAGGAGTTGAGCGAGTCGGGAATGCTGTCCGCGGTGGCGACCGGCCGGTACGTCTTCCGGCAGCCGTTGCTGAGGGCCATCGCCCGCACGCGCGTGCCGTGGAGGACGAAGGCGGCCCGCCCGGCACCGCGAACGGAAGTGCTGCCGGGCGGGCATCACGAGACACCGGAACTGCTGCTGCTGCTGCGGTCGACCGTCCAACGCCTGCGTGCCGAGACCGCGTCGAGGCGATGAGCCGCGTGGGGGCCGCGCCGCTCGACGGCGGCACCGGGCCGTCCCGGAGCACACCGGCGACTCACGGTCGTGCGGCGGAAGGCGGAGGAATCACACCAGCGCCGCCGAAGGCGGACCGCTCTCCGGGCACCAACTCGGTGCCCTGTTCGACCGCTCGGAGCCCTGGGTTCGCGACCGCATCGCCGAGGCACGCCACGACCCCGTCCCGACTGCCACCGGACGCACCCGACACCCACACCCGTGTCATGCCGCAGCGGGGTCTACCTCGTGATCGGCTCTGGCGCACTTCCGGCAGCGCGTCCCGCACGGCCTGCGCGCAGGCGATCGAGCCGTCCCGGCACACCACCTCGACCCCCCGGACGCGCCCGCAACCACCCGGCCACCACCTCGTCGCCGCGTCCGGGCAGCGCGTCGATCCGGGCGTCGGCGTCGATCCCCGGCACCCGCGGCACCGCTCGATCCGGTAACGGGACACCCAGCAGGACCCGCACCGCGGTGTCCCGCCCGACCGCGATCCCCAGCGCCGGCAGCAGCCGGCCGGGGGCCCTGCCCGCCGGCTCGCGCACGACACCGCGGAGCTGGTCATCGAGTCGGACGGTGCGTCGCCGGTACCGCTCGACCAGACCCGGTACCTGCTCCCGGAACACCCGGCGCGCACATTCCGTGACAGGGCAACGCATTCGACGTATCCGCGCCCTGACCAGCTTCGCCACCTGAGCCATAAATGATCATGACAACCCTCGACCCCGTCACGGACTGGGTGGCCGCCGCACCACCACCGGGAGTGCGCCAGAGCCGATCTTGAAACAGCTCCGTTGAAGGTGCAGACGGACACCCGGCTGACCCGTGATCCGCTGAACGAGTCGGACGGTTGCGGGTTGGCTGTCCGGACTTACGCGGTGGTTTCCGTGCTCGGGCGTGACTGGTCGCCGCTGTGGTCGCGAAGGCCGTGGACGTCGGATCTCTACTGCACCCGTGCGGCCTCCTGATTCCGCCCCTGCAGCCGGTAGAGCGCGGACGCTGCCCGCCGGCGGTCGTGGGCTTCCTGATGTTCGCCGAGGTCGTACAGCGCTTCGGCCAGCCGGTCGAGGAGATCCGCTTGCAGGTAGGTGTTGGTCTGCTGGTGGGATAGCTCCAAGGCGGCACGGAAGTGCGTCGCGGCATTGCGCGGATCACCGGTACCGAGTGCGATCAGTCCCAGGACGAACACGGAGTTGACCTCGCCGTCGCGGTCACCGTGTTCACGCTGCACGGGCAGCGCGGCCAGGCAGTGCGCGGTGGCCAGCTCGTGACGCCCCAGGCGGACGGCGCTGTTGGCGGCGACGGTGCGGATCTTGGCGGTCCACAGCGGGCTGTCCGGTGCTGTCACCGAGCGCAGGGCGTGGCCGGCGCTGCGCAGCGCTTCTGCGTACCGCCCCTGGTGCATCCAGGCCAACGCGAAGGCGAAATGGGTCTTCGACAGGTAGGCGGGCTGGTCGAGGCTCTGTGCCCTGTGCAGCGCGGTGTTCAAGTACCGCACCCCCTCGTCGTGCTGCCCGGCGCTGCACAGCGCCTCGCCGAGGAAACGGTGGACATTGCAGTGCAGCACCGGGTCTTGCAGGTGTCGCACTCCTGACAGGGCGATCCGACACGCTGTGACGTGGCTTGTGAAGTCCGCGGACATGTGGTGGAAGGGATACAGGGCGAACATGAGCAGGTACGCGGTCAGGTGGTCCCCCCGATCCGCGGCCACGCGTTGGGCAGCCAACGCGCACGCTTGCTCGCGGCGGAACCACGCCCACGCCTGCTGCTGTGAGTCCGGACGTTCGGGAACACAGCCCGGCTCGGCGGGCGCCGGGGATCTTCTGGAGGCGTGCGGGTGCACCAACCGTGCCGCGATGTCGGCCGTGTGCACGTAGTAGCCGATCACCCGACGCTGCGCGGCGTCGGCATCGGGCACGGGTAACGCGGCGGCGTACTGGCGGATCAGGTCGTGCATCCGGTAGCGGCCATGGGCATCCTGCTCGACCAGTGACGCCTGTTCCAGCCCGTGCAGCGCCGCCCTGGTGTCGGCAGGCGCAAGGCCGGTGAGACTTGCCGCTGCGGGAAGGCCGATGTCGGGACCGGGTGCGGCCGCGAGCAGGGCGAAGGCGGTGGCCTGCTCGGGTGGCAGGGCGTGGTGTGACCAGGACAGGACGGTCGGCAGGCAGGCGGTGGGATCGGCGTCGCCCAGCATGCCGAAGCCGAAGTCGCGCAGTTCGGCGGTAAGAGTGGCCAGGGGCAGCTGCGGCCGCATGGCGGCGCGGCTCGCGATGACGCCCAGCGCCAACGGCAAGCCGCCGCACAAGCGCACCAATTCCCGCACTGCGGTCGGTTCCGCTCCGACGCGGGCCGGACCCAGCCGAGCGGTCAGCAAGGCGTGGGCTTCGGACTCGGTCAACATGTCGAGAGACACGTGTCGTGCAGCGCGACCGGTGACCAATGCCTGCAGGTGGTTGCGGCTGGTGATCAGCGCGGTGCAGGTGGAACTGCCCGGCAGGAGCGGGATGACCTGGTCGGTGTTGGCGGCGTTGTCCAACACGATCAGCACCCGTTTGTCGGCCACCAGGCTGCGGAACAACGCCGATCGTGCGTGCGTGTCGACCGGGATCTGTTCCGAGGACACGCCCAAGGCGTTGAGGAAGCCGCACAGGGCTACCGCGGGATCCATCGGTGCGCCGTCGGGACTGAAGCCGCGCAGGTCGACGAAGAGCTGCCCATCGGGAAAGTCGTCGAGGTTGCGGTGCGCCCAGGTCAGTGCGAGCCAGGTTTTGCCGATACCGCCGGTACCGACGACCGCAGCTGTCGCCACCGTGGTGACCGAAGGGGTCAGCGCGGCGTCGAGCCGTTCGACGTCCTCACTGCGACCGGCGAAGGCCCCGGGCGCGGCGGGCAGTTGGCGTGGTACCACCACCGCCTTCGCCGTGCTCACAGCAGCGGAGGACGGTGCGGGTTCGTCGAGGATGCGCCGGTGCAGGTCGCGCAGCGCGGCACCGGGGTCGACACCCAACTCCTCCACCAGTCGCTCGCGCAGCCGCCGGTAGTGCTCCAAGGCGTCGGCGGTGCGCCCGGCGTGGTGCAGCGCCAGCAGGTACTGGCCGGCCACCCGCTCGTCCAAGGGGTGCTCCTCCACGCGCGTGGCCAGCTCGGTCACCAACTCCTCGCCCTGTCCCAGGCGTAGCCGGGCGTCGACCAACTGGTGCGCGGCGGCCAGCCGCTCACGGCCGAGCCGGTCTCGTTCGGCGGCCACCCATTCACCGTTCAGGCCGGTCAGCGCCTCTCCGCGCCACAACCCCAGCGCCTCGGTCAGCAACGGCACCGCGACGGCGTCGTCGGCCTCGCGGGAGCGGGCGTTCAAGGCGCGGAACCTGTGCAGATCGACGCTGAGCTCCTCGACCGCCAGCAGGTAGCCTCCCGAACGGCGAATCACTTCCGCAGCTCGCGCCCCCGCCAGCACCCGCCGCAACCGCGAAATGTAGGTGGCCAACACCGCCCGCGCCTTCGTCGGCGGATCTTCACCCCACACCCGGTCGACCATGCGTTCCACCGGTACGACACGACCGATGTCCACCGCCAGTGCCGCCAACACGCACCGCTGCCTGGAAGGCCCCGGATCGACGCGGAGGCCATCCACGTGTACGGCCACCTCACCCAGCAAATGTACTTCCAGCACCGCTCCACCCCCACAACCAGCAATAGCGGGTCGAGCAGCACGACGCGAAGGAGTTGCAGGCGATTCACCTCAACGGCCCAGGCCGTCCGGCCGGCGACGTCGACCGTGCGGACCGCGCGTTGGTCGAGTCCGCCTGGCTGGCCTCATCCGCGCGGAGCGGGCGCGGTGTCGGTCCAAGGCACGGGCGGAACGGTGCGCACCCCGTTCAAACGCCACGCCACCCGGCCACGGCTGTCACGCGGTCAGAAGGCGGCCAACCGGGCACGTGCCCGCATCCGCGCCCTCGACGAACACGCCGTGTCGCTGCACGACACGCCGCTCGGGTAACGCTGGAGGGGTTCGAGGTCGTCCCCGAAGACCGGGCACCGGGTCACGTGCGGACGATCGCGGGCTTCGGCTCACCTGTCGGTGTCGATCAGGACGAACATCTCCTCGTCGGAGGCGCTCGCCAGGTCGGGCTGCGTCGTCGTCCTCCAGCGGACGAGGTGCGGGCCAAGCCGGGCACCGGCCCGCAGGGCGTGCTCAGCCTCCGCGTCACCCGGTAGCCCGAAAGCCCGGTACCGCGGAGAGGTATCCGGGCTTTCGCGCACGCGGCGTCCCTGAGCCGCCTCAGAGGCCGCGGACCGGCCCACCTCAACGCGACCAATGCGCGGACGCCGTGGCCCCGGCGCAGTCGGTGAGCGTCGTCCAGGCGCTGATCGACCGGCACTCGTTCATCGGGCTCGAAGTGGTCAGGCTGGTGTTCGACGCGAAGCGGAGCTATTGTCAATACCTGTGGATCAAGGTGGTTCAGGCCGCTGATGGTGGGGACTGGTCGTCGGGTCGTTCTACCGGCAGACCGTTGATGAACCGGGTGCCGGCTCGGACCAGGGCGACGAGATGGGGCGCGTTCACCAGACGCCAGCGTGCTTGAGCGGCTTCGATCAGCTTGAACGCCATCGCCAGACCCGCAGCCCGGGAACCGGGCCCCTTGGTGACCTTCGTTCGGTGTCGCACTGTCGCGAAGGTCGATTCGATGGGATTCGTCGTGCGGAGATGGATCCAGTGCTGGGCGGGATAGTCGTAAAACGCGAGCAGGACATCGATGTCGTCGGTGATCTTCGCGGCGGCTTTGGGGAACTTCGCCCCGTAGGCGGCCCGAAAGGAGGTCACCGCGTCCAGGGCGTGCTGGCGATCCTCGGCGTTCCAGATCTCCGCCAGGGCCTTCTTTGCCCCGGGATGGGCGGTTTTCGGTAGCGCGGCAAGGACATTGGCAATTTTGTGGAACCAGCACCGCTGCTCTCGTGCCTCGGGGAACACCTCGCGCAGCGCGCCCCAGAACCCGAGCGCGCCGTCGCCGATCGCCAGCACCGGGGCGGTCATCCCGCGCCGCTTGCATGCAGTCGCGCAGCAGATCCGCCCACGACTCGGTGGACTCGCGGTAGCCGTCGGTCAGGGCGACGAGCTCTTTACGGCCGTCCGCGCGCACTCCGATCATCACCAGGAGACACAGCTTGTGCTCCTCCAGGCGGATGTTGACGTGGATCCCGTCCGCCCACAGGTACACATAGTCCACACCGGACAGGTCACGCTCGCAGAACGCGCGTTGTTCGGCCTTCCACTGCTCGGTCAACTTCGTGATCACCGGACCCGACAGACCCTTCTCGCTGCCAAGGAACTGCCCCAGAGCGGGCACGAAGTCCCCGCTGGACAGGCCGTGCAGGTACAGCAACGGCAGCACTTCGGTGATCTTCGGTGTCTTGCGTGCCCAGGCGGGCAGGATCGCCGAGGCGAACCTCTTGCGTTCACCGGTGTCCGGGTCGACGCGCTTGTCGTTGACCCGCGGCGCGGTCACCTCCACCGCGCCGGCGCTGGTCAGCACCTCGCGGGGCCGGTGGTGACCGTTGCGCACCACCAGGCGGTGACCGCGTTCGTCGCGTTCGTCGGCGAACGCGGCGAGATAGGCGTCCACCTCGGCCCGTAGCGCTTGGGCCAGCATTCGTCGGGCGCCCTCGCGGACGATCTCGTCGATCAACGACGACGAGCCCGCCGCGACCGGCCGGTCGTCACCGGATGCGGGGTCAGGGACTACTGTGAGCACGGGCGTGCCTTCCCGACCGACGCGCCAACGTCGGCCTGTTTGAGACCTCTACTCGATCACCGGGAAGGTACGCCCTCCCTCGGCCGATCCACAGGTCTCAAGCATTGCTCCGCGAAGCGATTGCACACCCGTTCCGATGACGCAGGAGCTGTTCACCGGCATCGAGGACACTGAGGTTTTCTCGGTAGAACCGCACTCAACAACGCCCGGCGCGGACTTCCGTTGAGAGACCTCACCGAACCAACAGTGCCCACATCCATTCCGGGCGGGCCCTCCCCCAGCAGGTACGCAGCCTTCCCCGCGCGAGCGAGGGGTGCCCCGCTGGCGAGACGTGGGCGTACGCGTGGGACCCGACCTTCCCATGCGAGCGGGAGTGGTCCGTTTTTCGAGGTGGTACTCGATTCAGAAGACCGCGAGCGGGATCGTCCGGTGCGCGGAACGGTTGAAGGATCAACGGGTTCTGCGGCACCGAGCGCATCCAGAAGGACCTCGGCCGGCTCAGCCCGGAGTCGACCCGCCCGACTTCGACGCCCCACAAGGTCAGGCCGGTTCGACGTACCGCCTCCGGCGACCACCACATGGGCCGTTGGGGACGAGCCGACCGCCGTCCAAGTGGATGTCAAGGCTCCGGGAGAAGTTCAGGGAACTCGACGGCCCGAGCGCGGCAACGGCATCATCGGACACCGGGTGGAACCACACCGCGTCGAGCGGACATGAGTTGGCATGGACCCAGTTGAGCCTGCGGAGACCGACGAGTCGCTGTGGCGGCGGGCAGCCGCGGGCGACCCGACGGGCATGGGCGCGTTGTTCGAGCGCCACGCGGACACCGTCTACAACCACTGCTTCCGGCGGATCGGGAACTGGAGCACGGCCGAGGACCTGGCCTCGGTGGTGTTCCTGGAGGCGTGGCGGCAGCGACGCAGGCTGCGGCTGTCGGCGGCCGGATCGGTGCTGCCGTGGCTGCTCGGGATCGCGAACAACGTGATGCGCAACCACACGCGGGCGCTGAGGCGGTACGACCGGGCGCTGGCCCGGTTGCCCGCCGCGGCGCCCGAGGTGGACCCCGCCGACGAGGCGGCGCTGCGCGTGGACGCGGAACTGGAGATGGCCACGATCCTGCCCGCCTACCGCCAGTTGCGCCGGGAGGAGCAGGACGTGCTGGCGCTGTGCACCTGGACCGGCCTGAGCTACGAGGACGCCTCGATCGCCTTGGGCGTCCCCGTCGGCACCATCCGCTCCCGGCTCAACCGGGCTCGCCGACACCTGCGCGAGCTGCTCGACCGGCCGACCACCTTGGAAAGGGAAATGCGATGACGGACTCCTTTGGCCAGATCCCCATGGCACCGCGCCGGCGCGAAGCCCGCCGAGGGCACCTCATGACCGTTGTGGCCGAGCGGTCGACGTCCCGCCGCCGGGCGGTCCGCTGGGCGGTGCCCGGCGCGGTGACCGCCCTGATGCTCTCCGGGGGCGTGGCCGTGGCCGCGTACGTGGTGTCCCAGCAGGCCACCGTCCGCGAGCAGGTCCACTGCTACACCGAGGCGGACGTGAACGGCTACCGCAGCGACGGCGTGGGCGCGACCGCCGAGGGCAAGCCCGCCGACGTCGCCGACGAGGCGGTGGCCCTGTGCCGGCAGCTGTGGGAGTTCGGTGTGCTGACCGAGGGCCCGGCCGCGGCGCAGGTGCCCCCGCCGGAGCAGGACCCGAAGGCGGGTCAACCCGCCGCCAAGCGGGTCGCGCCCCCGCTGGTGGCGTGCGTGGTGTCCGACGGGGTGGCCGGGGTGTTCCCCGGCGACACGGCCACCTGCATCCGGCTCAACCTCCCGGAGTTGCGCGCGCTCGACAACTGATTCCCCTGCGGCCGGCCCCCGGGGAATTCCCCGGGGGCCGGCCGATCTCACGCCACGCGGCATTGTGCCGTCGTGTTCAGCGCTTTGTTCCAGAGGTCTACGACCAGCGGATGCACTCGGTGCGGTCGCGGGCGGTGCCCATGTCCGCGGAGGAACCGACGTAGCCGAGCATGAGCCCGGTGCAGTTGGAGTAGTCGTACATCCGCTGGTAGCAGTTGTTGTAGCCGCGGAACGAACGGATGTTGTTGTTCCAGTTGATGCCGCCACTACCGCTGTAGTTGGGCAGCGGGTTGTACTGGTAGTCGGTGTCCCCGGTGGTCGTGGTGCAGGCGGTCGCGCCGGAGAAGGTCAACGACGGGGTGCCGTAGTTCTGCAGGTAGTACTCGATGCCGATCACCACGGCCATCGTCCCGGGGTCCGAGGCGTTGATCTCCTGCGTCAGCTTCGCGTCCTGGATCACGGCCCGCATGTCGGCCGGCGCGCTGGTCACCCGGCCGCCGGTGGCGAAGGAGATCGACTCGGTGGCGGTGGTGAAGCACTTCACCGCGCCGGTGCCCACGGACACGACGCAGTGCTGCGCGTCGCCGGTCGGGGCGGGCTTGCCGTCGGCCGCGGAGGCGGACGGCGCAGCCGCCACCCAGGCCAGGCCGAACAGCAGCCCGGCGAAAGCGGCCATGATCTTGGTTCTTCGGTTCGCGCTCATAATAATTACGACTCCTGTGCGTTGCACGACGATGGATACGGGGAACCACTCGCCGAATACCGCCGCAAGGTGCCGCCAAGAGTGACGGACCAATCGGCTTATTCACTCGTCGTGTGGAAAATCCCCCGTGCTCGATAGACATCCAGCGCGGCAAGTATCAACAAGTATCGGAGACCGAGGAATAGGCCGAACAGGTCGAATAAAATTCCTTCACATTACCGTCCCATTGGGAACCCGACGCACCCGTGGGATGACCGGACGCGAATTAACGATAATGCCATCCAATGCGCCCGCAGCGATACGATTAATACGGACAAGAGGCTCCGCGCGATGCGGAGAGCAGGTCCGCGGGCGCCGGGGAAGGGCACTTCGACCCGGATCGGGTCCCGAAAACGCGAGGCGCGCGATCAGCAAACGTGAAATATCGGCCCGTGCGCAGGACCGGGGAACCCGCACACGGGACTTCCGCAGTCGGCACCCGTGACGACGCCAGCCGGAGACGCGGCCCCGCACCCCGCGGCGGCAGGACGCACGCCCCGGTCCTGTCCAGCCTGACGGGACCCACGCGGGCGGCACACCCCGACGACGATCATGGAGACCAGCCATCAGCCCCTCGGCCCCCGCCCCGGCGGTCGCGCTCTACCGACCCCGCCCCGGTACGACGATCAAGTCGGTGGCCCGAGACCTCGGGGTCAACCACAAGACACTGCGCAACCGGATCCGCCTCAACGACGGCCAACGCACCACCGGGCCAGGAGCCGCCGCCACCGCGACCGTGCCGCCGTCAAGTTCACCGGCGGACAAGAACGCTGCGCAGGCGGTTCCGCGAGCCGGAGAAAACGCGACATCCCGCGCAAGGCGGCCCAGCACTCCGCAGGAAACGCGCCGGCGAACCGCTTCGGATTCGTCTCCGACCGCCGACGCCGCCATGGCGCGAAGCGGTCGTGCCAGATCGTCGGATCGCCCGGTCCAGCCACCACCACAGGAAGACCATCACCACCGAACTGCACGGCACCCCGTCGACCACAAGCGCATCGCCCAGGTCATGCGCGGTATCGGCCAGCCGGGCTGCGGCTACGCCACCGGCACCACCGCGATCAAGGCCACTGACCTGCCCAGCACTCACTACGTCGGCGACACAACGTATCTACCGATCGCCGGGGTCACCAGGTCCATGGGCGCGGTGGGCAGCTCTGCGGTCAGCGCCGCCGCCGAAAGCCTCAACGCCTCCTCCAAACGCGAGCTCCTCCAACGCGCCCAGACCTGGGACAGCGAAAGAGAAGTACGCCTGGCCGTGTTCGACTGAGCACACCGCTACAACACCCGCCCCCCGCCACTCCCCTCGGCCAGGCATTCCCGATCGACTACGAGAACAGCCTCACCCCGACACCGGCTACACGTGCCCCACGCCACACAACCCCATGCCCAGCATCCAGGACAGGGCTCCAGGGCACACCCATCCCGGCGCGAAACACCTCCCAGCCTGCCGCTTCCGCCCACACCCTCCAAGCAGGTCCCGCACCGCAGCCAGACGGAGCCCTCCAGATGACGACCTCACACCCACCACAGTCCACCCCACCGTGACCTGCGCAAACCTTCCGACGACACCCGAAGCCCACCCCCGATTTTGGTACTCGGGAACGATCATGTAATCTATGCACACACCACGGCGAAAGCCGAAGGTCCGGGTGGCGGAATGGCAGACGCGCTAGCTTGAGGTGCTAGTCCCCGAAAGGGGGTGGGGGTTCAAGTCCCCCCTCGGACACTCAAACGTGGGGAATTCCCCACTACCCATCATGGCAGTACCGGCCCCCGACCGCAGCACGCGGTCGGGGGTTCAAGTCGCTTCGACGGCAGTCCGCCCTCCTGCGGGGTGGCCACCTTGAGTGATCGGATCATCCCCGCGCTCGTTCCCGGCCGAACGACCCGCCGCGCCCCCTCGGGCGCGCCGTCGGATCCGGGACGGACGCCCTCGACAGCGGGGACGGGCATCCCTGCGGCGGAACCGCTCGTACCCCGGGAATTGGATCTGCGGCGCACTCCGGCACCGGCTCCGGGCGAGCTTCCGCCGATTCGGATGCGGCACCTGCGCCGGTATTCCACGTCGGTGTTCGACCACAAGGGCCGGTTGACGTGCGGGATGTTGTTCGACGTTCTCGGCTGGGAAGCGGGAACGCGGATCGACATCACCGCGCAGGCCGGGACGGTCGTGGTGCGCCGCGCCCGCGGCGGCGAGTACGAGGTGAAGAGCCGCCGGTTCCTGCACATCCCCGCGACCGTCCGGCACTGGTGCTCCTTCGGCCAGCGTGAACTGGTGCTGCTGCGGGCGGTGCCGGAGCTGTCGGCGCTGCTGATCTTCGGCCAGGAACGGCTGGACCACGCCCTGCCCGACCCACGTCGACTCGTGGACGCGGCTCGCGCCGTGGGGGTCCAAGTTGGCGGTCCCGGCGATGGCCCCTCTGATCGAGCCGCGGAGGCGGGGGCGTCGGCGTCGCCCGTGTCCGGATCCGTGGAGTCGGGAGGTGGGCGTCGTGGCTGAGGCTGTTCCCGACCCGGCCGACGTGGCGATGGCCACGCAGCTGCTGGCGCGGATGAACCTGCGCATCGAGGACCTGGTCGACCTCGACGCGTTGGTGGCCGAGCGCGCGGGAGTCGGCGGCGGTGAGGTTCCGACGGTGCGGCGCGTGCCGACGTTCGCGGAGTTCGTGCCGGTGGTCGAGGGTGCGGTTCCGGCGCCCTCGCGGCGGGTGTACGGCACCTACTGGCGCAAGATCGTCGAGGTCTGGGGCGAGCGAAGGCTGGACGAGGTCACCGTCTCCGACGTCCAAGGGATGTTCGAGCTCATCAAGGCCGGGGTGGTGAAGCGGCGGTCGGGCAACGGCGGGCAGGGCGCGGCCGAGCACACCTACAACGCGTTGTTGTGCCTGTACCGGTACGCGATGGACGAGGAACTGCTGTCGCTGCGACAGAACGTGATGCTGCGGGTGGCGAAACCGAAGCGGGTGAGGTCGCGTCGACACAGCCTCGATCCGGATCTGGTGGCGAAGATCCAGGAGGTCGCCTCGACCACCGGCAACGATCCCGGGCTGGACGCGCTGCTGCTGAGGTTCCACATCGAGACCGCGGCCCGACGCGGCGGCGCGCTCGGGCTGCGGCTGCGGGACTTGGACCGGGAGCAGTGCCTGGTGCTGCTTCGGGAGAAGGGCATGACGTCGCGGTGGCAGCCGGTGTCACCGACGCTGATGGACACCCTGCTCCACCACGCCCACCAGCGCGGTGCACGGGACGAGGACAGCCCGGTGCTGCGGTATCACGACGGCACCGCGCTGACCCGCAAGCGCTACGAGACCCTGTGGGGACGCATCGGCAAGCACGTGGACACCGTGCACACCCAGATGATCAGCACCCACTGGTTGCGGCACACCACGTTGACCTGGGTGGAGCGCAACTTCGGGTTCGCGGTGGCGCGGGCCTACGCCGGGCACGCCGAGCCCACCTCGAACAAGCACGGCGCGACCTACACCTACGTCAAGGCCAGCCTGGCGGAGGTGTCCACGGCGTTGCAGGCGATGACCGGCATCCGGCACCCGCTGGCGATCGTCGGGTACGAGGAGGTGGAGGAACACCCATTGCGAGCAGTGCTCGTCGCGCCACAGGCGCCGTAGCGAAAGCGCAGGCTGCCCGGCCGTTGAACGCCGGTCGGGCAGCCTGCGCCAACGAGCCGTAGCTGCTT
Source organism: Saccharothrix sabaoui (assembly GCF_051756985.1). Taxonomy (NCBI): domain Bacteria; kingdom Bacillati; phylum Actinomycetota; class Actinomycetes; order Pseudonocardiales; family Pseudonocardiaceae; genus Saccharothrix; species Saccharothrix sabaoui. The sequence continues at coordinate 21,416 of NZ_JBPKJK010000021.1, read as the reverse complement.
GTGCGAATTGGTGCTCAGCGATCAGGAGTGGCGAACCGTTCGGCACCACGCTTGAACTGCAGCTCAGCCGGGCGGTCTCGGGCTGACCCGCCTGATGCCGCAGGCGATCATCTTAGTCGCTGATTGTGGTTACTTCTGCGGGGCGTTGGGTCCTGGCGGTGCCCTGAAGCGCGTTCAGGTGTCGAGGGAGTCCCACTCCTCGCCGAGTACCCAGCGCAGGGCGGAGAGTTTCCCGTTCCACATGCCCCACTCGAAGTCGCTGTCGACTGGGTGCAGATCGGGCCGGGCGGCGGTGACGCGCTCGGCTGCCGCCAGTGCCATCTCGTAAGTGTTCTTGGTGGTGCGGTCGTCCTCGCCGTGCTCGTACCGGTAGCGGAAGAGTAGGTGCCGTTCGTACCAGACGCGGTCGAAGAACTCCTTTTCCGCGTCGGAGATCTCGGCAAGGGTGCGCGGCTCCTCTTGGAAGTCGGACTCCTCCACCAGTTCGTCGAACTCCTCGCCGAAGTGCTGCTGAAGGGCCAGCGCGATGCCCTCGATACCCCGGTGGTAGCTCGACGTGACGGCGGCGCCAGGGGTGCTGTTCGTGAAGAACTCAGCGATGTCGGGGTGTGGTTTGCGGTGATCGTCGGGTGCGGAGAAGTCACGATGGTTGGAGGTGATGAAGCACAGTTCGGCTCCGGTGCCGGGGGCGGTGGCGCGTACCGCAGTGGCGTAGAGCTCGATGATCATGGCGTCGGCGGTGCTGTTCTTCGTGCCGATGAACGGAGCCTTCTTGGCGATACCACGCTCGACCACCCGCCGGTGCTCGTGTTCACCTGGTACCAGCGGCTCGCCGTTGGCGAGCAACTCGGCGATCTCGTCGAAGTTACGAGTCGTCATGGCCCCGATCAGAGGCACCTGGTGCTCAAGTCCGCGGACCAACGCTATCGATGCTGCTTGATCCGCGCCGCCGTACTCAGCGAGGTCTTGGCGCAGCAGGCGGAAACGGTCGGAGACGCTACTTGTCATCGCCGTCTCGATCCGACTGCGGTTGCGCGTGTACTCATCGAGTACCAGCTGCGGCACCAGAAGATCGAGCCTCCGCTGATGGTGCAGGACCCGGATCGGCACGATCCATTTCTGGCCGTCGCGTCGTTTGGCGAGGTCGAGCCACGCACTCGTGTCGATCAGCAGCCGGAGCACCTCAGCATGCTACTGAACACAGCGCCATCAGCAGGCCAGCTAATCCGCCAGCCTCGGCCCCGTCCGGGATCGACCAGCGAGGCTGGTTTGCCGAGGCCGTAACCCGCGCCGGACAGGTGCTCGGAACATGAATCGACCCGCCGGCCCTGCTTCCCTCTCACCACCGTCGAACCGTGATCAGCCAGCCCTCAGCTCGGAACACCCGCTGCACCTGATCCACTATGCACGACCGCCGGGCGTTCGGACATGCGCGGCCCTGTCGCCCGTCGGGCGCCTCGTCGGATTCATCGAGCGGGACCGTCACGTGGTGTGGCATCCTACTGAGCTTGCTTCCAGGTCGGCCCGACCACCTCGGTCGGCAGCAGGCGATGAGGGAGCCAGTCGATGATCACCCGCACGCTGGACGAGTTGCGCACGCCCGACGAGCGCGCACAGCTCTTCACGCCCTACGGACTGGGCGTCAGCCACATACTGACGCCGGAGTCGGCTCTGGCCCATCAGCACGCGATGCTGGACGGCACCGACCTGGTGGACGAAGTCGCCGAGAGCACCCGCCTTCGGTTCGAGCGCGTACGCACCCTCTACCTGCGCGGCGTGCTCGACTACGAGTCCTTCACCGTCGCCGACGACGACGCCCGCCTGGTCGTCGAGCACGCCCTCCGCGACCGGTTCATGGCCTTCTACCGGCACCGCATCGTCCTGGTGAACACCTCCAGCGGGCGGAAACGCACCAAGCAGGTCGACTCGTTCGAGAAGGTCCGTGCCACCTTCACGCGGCGAAACAGTCAGTGGAAGCTCCAGTTGACCACCGGCGGCGTGCTCGACGAGTTCAACGGCATGCTGAACGACCTGTGGAACTGGGCCCGCGCGGAAGGGCTCCTACCCGGCCAACGAACCAGAAGCATGCAGCTCGTGCAAGTCGCGCTGCGCAACGCCGTCGCGCATCCTTCCGGCTACCACCTCGGCACACCCGTCGACGCCGCCCGGGTCATCCATGACCTGGCCGAGATCATCAACTGCCTATGGGGCGCCCGCACGCCCGGCGGGCGCCTGCACCCCGCGCCCGTGCACCGGTCGGTGCAGCTCATCGTCTGGGACCACACCGGGCGGGTGAAGATCGGCGACGTGTCCTCCGTGCCCACCGAGGACATGGCGATCGACGCCACCTGCCTGGTCGTCCGGGCGCAGGTCGACGACCGCGACGAACTGCTCGGGTTCGATCCCCGGTTCGAGACCACCCGCTACCCGGTGGAGCTGCTCTGGGGACCGGGCACCGCCGAGCAGGCACGGGCCTGGGTCCAGGCCCACCGGCCCGAGGACGACGAGGTCGACACCCTGGACCGCCACTTCGTGATCCGCCGCCACGGCGACCGCGTCGGCCCACCCCGCAGCACCGCGGTCACCGCCGGACTGCCCAGCGACCAACGGGCCGGCACCTGGTTCCTGGTCAAGGCCGACGACCCGCTCAGCGCCTTCAACCACATCCGCAACCAGACCGACGCCACCAGTGCCTGCACGAACACCGAGCCGTGTAGGAACTGCCCCGCCCACACCCTGATCGAGGGCGACTGGGACACGATCCTCCACTACGCCACCCAGGCAGGGCTCGACACACGCCCTGCGGATCCTGCTCATATCCGGGTGCCGTTGCCGCTGCCTCCATGGCCGGGATCCTGACCGACGCCACCGCCGCGCCCCACTCCGGTGTCCGGACGCGCAGGTGCCGTCTCGTCCCGCCTGCCAGTGGACGAGCCCGATGGGCATCGAGCCCAGGCGAACGCATGCCACCATCCGTCGCCTGCGTGGCTAGCGCCCGTTCCGTCTGCGGTGACGTGTCGATGACCGGCCCGACGGGATACGAGAAGGAGACTGAACCGATGAACAGCTCGACCGGTCACCGGCGGACTCGAATGGTGTGGGACGTCGAGCGCGAGACGATCACGATCGCGCTCGACGACGGTCGCGAGATCACCATGCCCAGTGACCAGCCCTACGACCCCGAGTTGGGCATCCGGCGCATCGCCTACGAGCAGGGCGAGCACACCATGACCCTGGACCTGGTCGAAGGACGCCAGGTCATGGTGGAGATCGGCGGCCGGGACACCGCCCTGTCGCTGGCCGGGCGGACGGTGGTGTACCTGGACCAGAACCAGTGGATCAAGCTCGCCCAGTACCGGCATACCCCGGACAAGTTGCGGCCCGCCGAGCGGGACGCCGCCGCCGTGGTGATCGACCAGGTCGAGGCCGGACGCGTCGTGCTGCCGCTGTCGGGAGCGCACCTGGCCGAGAGCGGGTCGGCGCGTACGCGGTACCGGGCGACGCTGGTGCCGTTGATGCTGGAGCTGTCTCGTGGCTGGCAGATGCGCAATCCGCTGCGTGTGCGCGCGGACGAGCTGCGGGCGCTGTTGACCGCCCGCCGCCTCGGAACGCCCCTGTCCGCGCCGCGGACCGGCCCGGCGGTGTTCACCCTCGATCCCGGGATGCTGTTCGCCGACTACCCCGAGGCGCAGCACATCGCCGACCTGCCGCCGGAGCTCGCCCAGCTGCACCGCAGGCAGACCTGGGCGATGGGCCTGTACTCGGCGATGCTCGACGGGGAGGCCGTCGACCGGACCGTCGCCGATGACCTGGCTGCTAAGTGGGCGGCGTCCTTCCAGGACCTGGCCGGCGCGCTGCGTGACAACCCGGCGGCCCGCCGGGACTCTCGCACGATCGTCTTCGCCCGTGTCATGGTCGACATGCAGGCACACCTGGCCCAGGCCGCGGCGGGATCCGGCATGACGCCCGACCAGTTCCACACCTGGGTGTTCGGCCAAGCCGCCGACGACCTCGCCACCCTGCCCTACCTGGGCGCGGTGTTCGAGGCCACGCACATCCGGCTGCGCAACGCAGGTGACGCCTGGCACGCCCACGACCTGACCGACCTGCTCTACCTGGCCTGCGCCAGCGCCTACGCCGACATCGTCGTCTGCGAGAACAAGGCCGCCGACTACCTCACCCGCGCCTGGCGCACCTGTACCGGCGGAGCACCGCTGATCACCACCCTCACCTCACTGGTCGAGAAACTGCGGCCAACGATGTAGCGCACGACACGGAAGTCGGGTGATCCTCCGCTATCCCAAACGGGACGGAAGTGCGGCCGGGTAGAGGCCGGACATCCTCGGGACGTGGCATCTGGCAGCTGGACCGCTGACGGCGGTCGGGCCGAGGCCCGTCGAGAAGGTTGAACAGCAGGCCTTTCAACTGGCCCCGGCCCTGCCGTGACCGGATCGTCGAGGTTGCCTCGCGGATGAGTCCGCGAACTGCTACCGGACGGCCTGGTCACGCCCTTTGAGGTGGCAGCAGGGGCACGGGACCAGTAGGCCGGTGCCGTCGTCGACGTAGCGTTCCTGCGGTGCGGGGCCATCGCAGCGCCCGCACCACTGCCGCCAGTCGACGCGGTCGGACCTCCGGTCCGATTCCCGGGCGCGGCCTCGACGGGAGGGCACAGCGGTGGTCCGGCGATCTACCGGTGCGGCGGGCTGATCCTGTGGCGGTGCTGGGCGGGTCGGGGTCGGCGGTGGGGTCATGAGGATGGCGTAGCGGTTACGGCGCCGTCCGCCGCCGATCTCGATCGCGATGCGGCCCTGGTCGTGCAGGCGTTTGAGGCGGCGTTGGACGGTGCGTTCGTCCAGCCGGGTCTTGCGGGACAGGTCGGTGATCGACGGCCAGGCGTTGCGTCCTTGGTCGTCGGCCGAGTCGGCGATCGCCAGCATCAGCAGCAGATCGGTGCCCGCGGCCTCGGCGTGCTCCCACACCCAGGTCATGATGCGGATGCTCATACGATTTCACCGGCGGTAGGGGCTACCGGCGAAATAACCATAGGTCCCGAGAGTCCTTTCCCCTGCCAACTCACAGCCGTCCTCGATGCGCATTGACAGCCTGCCGGAAGCGTCGACGATGCACTGCTGTCGCTTTGTTGCCGCCATCCGACTTCACGTCCCCCGGTTCGTCTCGCAGGGGCATCGTCACATCGATCGCCCAGGGTGTCAAAGTTTTCAACGAATGGAATCAGGGGCAAAGAATGGAACCAAGCCGGTATTTCGGCCTGTGAAATCTTCCGGGTCGGCCGGGTCTTGACGCTGTGCGCTGGGTTCGAGACCGGGCCGCCGAGTTATCCACACCCCCGGCAAGTTGCCACCCCCGGCAGATTGCCACCGGTGGCGCAGCTGCGCCGGGGCTGGGACGGCAAGGCTGCGCCGGGGCTGGGGTGGCACAGCTGCGCCACCCGTTACGTCCTATGACGTCCTATCCCTTGAGCGGCCGGGCCGCTCTGGCACCGACGAGGCCGACGCGGTCGACACCCGCGACGAGATCGCTCGCTGACCGTTCACCAGCTCCCGATGTGGCAGCCAGCCCGCCACAGCTCGGGCGAACAAAGCAGGAAGCCGCCGCTGGCCGCGTGACCTCGCCGTGTGCGCAGTCTGGGCAGATATGGATGCCGCGGTCCGCACGCGAGGCTCCGGGTACGCGCCGAGCAGCCCACGACAGCGCGGGCATGAGATCTCGGCGTCGACGTCGAGATGGGGGTGGCCCATGACGTTTATTGCCACAAAGGCCGACCTCCTTCACTCCCGATGACGCGAATCGATGCGCAAACACCACCGATAGCGATGTAGAGGAGCAGCCGCCAGGAAGGCAATCCGATCAGCCCAACGCCTCCGGCCAGAATGTTGCCCACACAGGCATCGCGCCGTCCATCTCGCCGACCACACGCTGGACGATAAGCGTGACACCCGCCTCCACCAGCACGGATGCCGCCAAAGAGATTATTTCAGATAAATAACCTGACCGTCCAGGTTCCCTCGAATGACACCATGCCGAGAGGTCGATAAATGGCACTGAGTGAGCGAGGGCGAACCGCATGCGGATATGACGCAGACCCTGTTATCACCGGAAAGTCCGACTCTACATAATCGGGTCCGCACCCTCGAACGTCTCGGTCGGTGAACCGGTAAGGTTGCGGCGCCGGATACCGGATACACCGGGCGTATGAACCAGGTGAGGATGCCGATGACGCAGCAAGGCGAGCATGACCGGCTTCGCAGGATGCTCACGACGCTCTCGGACCGAGTCCGCCATCCCGATCTCCCGCTGAGCCTGTTCCTCGATCCCGACAGCGTCCACGCGATGGACGAGGATGTCGACACGTCCGCGTGGTCCGATGACGCACTCCGGAACGCCCGACTGCGGCGCGGTGCGGTGATGGCCGCTGCCCACCGCATCGTCGACGAGTGCATCGACGACCTGCACGGCATCGGCTTCCCCGGCGCTGGAGCACCCAACGCCGGCGAGGCGGAGGAGTCGTTCGTCCACCGCTTCTTCCCGATCCGTTCCCGGGACGGCAATGACGAGGGCTTCTTCCGCAAGGCGCTGGTCACCGCCGTCGAGGTCGCCCAGGACCTGGCCGACCCGCACGGCGGTGCCGCCGCCTGCACCGCCGAGGCGATCATCCGGGCGGCACTGCCCGCGATCACGCAAGCGATGTGCGAGGAAGCGGGCGTCGGCGCCGGAGTCCTGGACGAGTACCTGTTGGAGGACATCGACTTCGAGTCGCTGTTCGCCGACGAGGTCAGCGGGGTCGAGAACGACCCGCGCCTGGACGGCACGGCCAATCTGTTCAGCGAGGGGGCGCACGACTGGTTCGCCTCGTTCGGCGAGACCAACCTCGTGCACCCCTACGCCGAACCGACCACGGCGCGGCGACGGGTGCACGACCTGCGATACAGGTTGCCGACCGTCACCGGCCCGCCCCGCAGCCTGGACCGGGAGTTGGACGCGCACGAACAGGTGGCCGCTGTCGGCGCCGGTAGCGCCGCGGTCGCGGCAGCGCGCACCGCAGCCGACCGCAGCGACCCGGAGCTGTGGGTGCCCGACGACACCGATGCCGACGCCTCGTTCCAAGCGCTGCTCGACGCGGTGTCCCGTGCGCCGAGCGGCAGCGGAGGGCTGACCTGGCAGCCGTTCGAGGACGACGACACGATCCGCACCGACATGCTCATACGCGACCCCGTACCCGCACTTCCCCATCGAGCAGGACGAGCCGTGGATCGACGCAGCCGTCGCCAAGGCCGCGCTGCTTGCAATCCCGCTGCGCTACGTCGTCTCCTACCGCCCCGACCCCGACCTGCGTTCCCACGTGAGTCCGGAGACACCGTTCCCCTGATCCCTTTGCCTCCGCAAGGACCCGCAAACGCCTCTTGAAGCGAACCGCCGGACCTCGCTTAAGCCGTAAGGTATGTCGTCGAGTGGGTCTGAAGGGATACGGGTGGGTGGACAGGACGCGGTACGGGGATTCGAATACCAGTTTCTCCGTACTTTGGAATACGCACTCGACCTTGTCGGCGATGACGACACCGACGTCACCGGGGTTCGCATCGAAGGGACAATCGACCGAACCGGCGGTCCCGACCCCGAGATCGTGGACTTCGCCTTGGTCGACGACGAGGGCAACCTGACGATCGCTCAGGTCAAGAGCGGCAGACCAGGCAGCTCGCTGAGTGCGTTGGACACCTTTGAGGTGCTGGTGCGCCTGTTGAAGCACCCGGCACGAAGGTACCTGTTGATCACCAACCGGGCGGCCACCACGAGTCTGCGAGATCTGTCGGCGCTGATCGACGACCAACAGGCCGACCTGCGCGAGGAGGTGTTGACGCTGCTCGCGCAGTCGAGGATGGCCGACGAACTGCGGGATAAGGACGAGGAGTTCTGGCAGCGGCTGCGCTGCACCAAGGTGGTGCTGGATCTGCGGGACGTCGAGCAGGTACGCGAACAGGTGCGCGACCGCGTCCGCGCCGTGCGTCATCGAGTGGCGCCGTCGACGATCGGCTGGGATGTCACCGGCCTGCTGACCGGTTACCTGGTGTCGGAGGTGATGGCCAGGGCGGCAAGCCCTGATGCCTCCGAGCTGACGGTTACGGAGTTGACCGACGCCTTGGGCGCGGACCCTGAAGAACTACGCGGGCTGCTGCGCGAACGGAACTGGGCGGTGCATGTGACGGCCGGGCCGCGGGCCACCGACATCGCCCGCCCTAAGCTCCTGGACCAGATGGCCCGGTACCTGTCCACGCCGGTGCGCGGTGACACCGCGCCGGTGTGCCTGCTGACCGGCCTGTCCGGCATCGGCAAAAGCAGTATGGCCGCTGCCTGGGCCGACGAGCACGCCGACGCCTACGCCGCGATTCTGTGGGTCGACGCCTCCGGTCCGGTGCAACTGGAGGCGTCCTTCGCGGTGATCGCCGCTTGGTTTCACAGCCAAGGCGTGTTAACCGACGCCGAAACCGGCCTGCCGGTGCAGCAGCGGGTCTTCGTCGCGCTGGCGCGCACTGCCAGGCCGTGGCTGATGGTGTTCGACAACTGCGCCGACCAAGCCGTCCTACGCGGCTGGATCCCCCATCGGGGACGAGGACACACGATCGTGACGAGCACCGATCAAACTGGCTTGGCCGGAGCGCATATGCACACGGTGCCGGTACCCGGCATGACCGACGCCGAGGCGACCCGGTTGCTCGCCCGCCGGATTCTCGGTCAACGGACCCCCACCGACGAAGAGTGGGGCGTGCTCGGTGGTATGGCTGCATGGCTGAACAACTGGCCCTTGGCCTTGGAACTGGCTGCGGCCTATCTGGTCGGCACGCTGCCGGAGGAGACCGGTGATCTCGCGCGGCGCGTCGCTCAGTACGAGCGGCTGCTGAAACGATCGATGAGCGACCCGCCCTCGGTCCCGGAGGGCTATCCACAGACCGTAGTCGGTGCCGTTTCCCTGACCTGGCAGCGTATCGTCGAGCGGGAAACGCCAGCCGAACGGCTCGCCTCGCTGGCGTTGCGCAGTGCGGCGTTTCTGGCCTCGCGCCAGATTCCGCTGCATCTGTTGCTGGCCTGCTGGACCACTGACTCCTGGGAGTTCAGCGGCCCTCTGGTGTATGACCGCCTGCCCACCTACCTACAGGACGATCCGCCGATCGGCGAGGTGCTGCGGGCGGTCCACCGTGACTCGCTGGTCCGTGCCGACGAGGCATTCCCGCTGCCCGGACCGACCAGAGCCGAACCGGCGGTGCGACTGGGCTACACGATCACGATGAACGACATCGTTCAGTTTACCGTCCGCGGCCTCGTCGACCGCGAAAACCTCACCCATCAAGTCCTGGTCCGTACCGCGTTCTACGTGCAGGCTTGGATGTCACACTTCGCCGAGCATGGCCGGATGCGGCTGGCGCTGGGCCTGCGCGGACACGGCATCGAGACGTCCGAGCACGCTATCGACCTGGGAGCTGCGGACAAGAATGTCGCACTGCTGTGGGGCAACACCGCTGGGCTGTTGGGCTATCTCGACGAGTGGAGCGACGCCGCTCGCTACCTCGTCGCCGAGCTGGCGTGGGTCGACTCCACCGATCAGCCCGACCTGTTGATCCGCATACAGACGGTGGTCGGTCTGGCCACCGCTCACTACAACCTCGCCGACCCGCCGCGCGACGCGGCCGAGCGGGTCGTCGCCTTGATGGAGGATCTCCTCGGCGACGTACCTGCGGCGCTGGAGCTGGACCGGGAAGTGGTCGGTCGCACCGTCGCCGCGGCCTGCTCAGTCGTGCTGAGCCTGCGCTTGAGAGGCGCCGACCATCCCAGACTGGCCGCCCTGCAGTCGGCACTGGAAGACATCCTCAAGATGGCGCCGCACGACGAGACCGTCGGACACCTCGTCGAACTGCGGCGCCTGCACAGCCTGATCGGTGAAGGCAGGAACGCCGAGGTCCGGCTCATCGCCAAAGCCCTGCTCTCCCGATGGTCGTCCGACCATCCTGACTATCTTCAGGTGCTGCGGATGCTCGCTGAAGCCTGCGTCCACCTGCGCGACTGGGCCGCCGCCCGCAGCACCCTCGCCCGCTTCACCGACGCGGCCGACGAAGGCATGCTTCGACGATTCGACCTCGCACTGCTGCTGCGCAATGTCGGCATAGACCTCGTGAGCGCCATGCTCGAACAAGAACAACCTGCCTTCGATCTGTTCCGCACCCTCGATTACATCGCCTCGTTGTGCGACCGCCACAGTGTGGCGATCCAAGCCGGCGACCGGGATGTCATCGCGGTTTTCCGGGCGCTGCGTGCCTACCTCGACCAGGACAAGTCAGCCTGCATCGAATGGCTCGACCAGGTCGACCTCACCGAGTTGACCATCGTCGAACGCGGCGGCATGACCACGATCATGTACCGGCTGCTGCGCAACTGGACTGCTCCGCCAAGCATCCTTCAGAACGAGACCCGGCCGTTCGAGACGCCACAGCAGATGATGGACAAGGTCGTCAGTGGCCCACGCTCACCGGCTCTCGACACCGTCGTCCCGTGTGACGACAGCGACATCGCCACCATCGTGCTCGGATGCAAGGCGGAGTCGGCACCGGCCCACGCGCTCAGTCTGAGCCAAGTGCGCCGCGCCGGTGGCCGCGTCCCACGTGAATCGCTGGAGATCGTCGTGGAGAGCTGCCTCGCCCTGGACCTGCTCGGTTTTCCGACCCGAATCGCCGAAACCGCGTTAGCCATCGCCGATCGTGACTCCCGCAAGCAGATAACCGATCCGTTCCTGCCCACCCTCGACAACGCCTCCCGCGCACGCGCGTCGCGAGTGCCTCACTACACGGTGCTGATGACCACTTCGCAGCATCTGGTCGATCCAGTGCTACCGCAGCTGGCTGCGATCCGGCCGCTCGCAGCGACCAGGCCACTTCATCGCTTCTCGGCAGTGCTGCCGTTCCAGGGCGAGAACAGCATCCACGTGATCGTGCGCGAGGAGGTCATGGTGGCGTACCAGCACCTAGGGACCTATAAGGCACAGCACGTCGCCACCACTCTGTTGTCCCCCGAGCAGCGCGCGGCCTGCGCAACCAACGCCTTCTTCGTCGCGCTGCACACCGTGTTCACGCTCTCGGCCACAAGCGGCGAGCGCGTCGCGGAACTAACTGCGGTTCATCGCCAACTGGACGGCCTGCTCATCTCGCCCGACAGCCTCGCCGATCGTCGCTGAGGCCCGTCGGTGCCTCGCGGTGCCCGCGCGGGGCATCGGGAGGTCCCGAACCGCACGCGAGTGAGCCTCAGCTCTTGCGCGCCTCGTGCCGAGCTTGATCGACGGGTGAGGTGATTTCGGGCAGCAACTCGGCCAGGACCGCTTCCACGATCGGCGAACCGTGCCATGCCAGGTAGGCGCGTCCGTAGGGCAGGCGGTTGAGCCCATGACGTTGGTACAGCGCCTGGGCGCGAGGAGTTGCAGCGTGCTCGTCTTCGGGGTCGATCAGTCCCAGGCGTCGCGCGGTCGCCAGGTGCTGGGCGACGCCGCCCAGGGAACTGAAGTGCCGGTAGGGATCGCCCTCTATGGTGCCTTGATCAATGCCACGGTGAAGATGTCGGCGAAGCAGTCGCGCCGGTCGTCCTCAGCCACTGTTGTCGTCCTACTCGTGGTCGAGACCGATCATCGGCCGGTCGCAGCGGCATGGGACCAATGCGGCGTCGTCCGGGTCGAGGCCGTTGGCGATGGCCATCGCGCGGTAGTTCGGGTAGAGCCCGACGAGGCTGCTGATCGAATCGGGATCGATCCGGCCGTTGATCAAAGCCAGGCGGACGGTGAGGTTGTCCGAGGCTCCGCGCAGAAGGAACCCCGCACAGGTCTGGGGACGCGTTCGGGCCGGGCCGTGGCAGCCGAAAGTGTGGGTGGCCATGTCGTAGGTGGTGCGGGCGCTGTCGCGGAACACCTGCGGCGGGAATGCCCCGGTGGGGCGTCCAGCCGCCAAGGGCAGCGCGGACATGGCTCGGTCCTGTGGTCGCTGCCTCGGCGTTCGACGGTGACGATGCCCCACTTGCCGTCCCCCGCCGGGCGGACCATGACGATCTTCGGTTGGTCTACCACCAGCGGTGGGAGCACGAATCGGCGTACTACGCCCTGTGTCACACGATCACCGGCGGACGCGTGCTGCGCTCGGGCGACCCGACCGGGCTCGATCAGGAGATGTGGTCCCTGCTCACGCTCTACCAACTCCTGCGCACCGTCATGGTCGACGCCGCGGAATCCCGGCCCGGCACCGGTCCCGACCGCTGCGGATTCACCATTGCCGTGCACGCCGCACTCGATCAGGTCGTCCAGGCGACCGGAATCATCAGCGACAGCAACGGAGAATCCGGGGTCATCGCACGTCGGGTCCTGGCCGCGCTCCTTCCGCCCCGACACCCGAGGGTGAGCACCCGCAAGGTTAGATCCCCGATCTCCCGCTACAACGAACGTCGCGACGACGGCAGACCGGGCCGAAGCCGCACCGTCACCGCCCTCGACATCGGCGTCCTGGAACCCCCGGAGCCGCAGCCCACGCTGCCCAACGCCTCTCGGGACGACCGCAATATCGCCCCAGCAGAGCGTCGCAGGCACCGGATTCTGATCCTGTTACAGGAAGATTCCACCCGTCTCTGGCGACCCCGCGACATCGCGGTCCACTTCGGTGACATCACCCTCGACACCATGTACAGACAGCTTCCCGATGGGCCGACAGCGGACTCATCCACAAGATCGCTCCTGGTCTCTACGCCGCCACGACATGGTCACCGACTTCCTTGCAGGAGCGCGGAAATCCTTAACTACCCGGCCTTGGGACAACCTCACAACGGTGTCTTCCGGTCAGTTCGGTGAGCTTTCGCTGTGCTGTCCGGCCGTCTCGCACCACTGCCACCACACAGGGCCGAGCGTGTATCGACCGGCGTCCTTCTCCAGGGCGCCGAGCCTCACCAATGCCTTCGCCAGGCGGTAGGTGGTGGGCAGTGGAAGCTTTGCGGCGCGGCTCATCTCGGTCAGGTTCAGCGGACGCTCGCCGCTGGCGACCTTGTCCAGCATCTGAAATGCCCTGTCGAGTACCGAGTTCCTGCCGGCGGCGCCGAACTCACCGCCTGCGGTGTCCTGACCGGACGGTTCCACCCCGCTTGGCCGTAGCTCGTGCTGCGCACCATCGGGTCGGGTGTCCCTGCTGTGGTTGTCGTCGGCAGTCCACACGTGATCTCCTCCTCGTCCGTGCGGGATGGCTTTCATGCCGAGCCTCGTCATCGTCGAGCGGCATCGGGGCCGTGGCGAATTGGGTGCCACGGTGTTCGACATGTGTTCGCCGTTCGAGGGCATCTGTGGATCAGTGCCCGCGTTGCCCGGAAGGTCAGGAGCCCTTCCCTGCCTGCCGTGCGGGGAAGGCGGCTTCCGGCGTAGACGGGCATCGAGTTGCCCATTCCCACTCGCCTCCAGCGGGAACGAGTTCACGGGACGCTTCGATGAACGATCGGACCCGCGCCGAGACGAGCACGAGTTCGGATCGCTCGATCCAGTCGCCATGGAGGATTCTGGTGATTTTCATGGTGTGCTCGTTGACCCTGGTGATGATCAGGTCGCCGTCGCCGTGCTCGGCGCCGTCCTCGTCGGGCGTCAAACCGGCCGCCAGCAGGTCTCGCGCGAACACCCACACGACGTCGGCCTCGATGGTCCAGTCGTGGAGATGCACGGAGACCGCGAACGGGTCGGCAGGGTCGTAGACGAGTCGCACCGCGACTCCGACTGGTCCCATCGCGCCTGTCGTCGCGAAGGTGATCGGGGTGATCGGGTCTGTCACTGAGTGTCCCTTTGTCGTTCTTTGGACGAAGATGGGGGTTCGAGCGCCGACGAGGTGCGGGCCGCGCCCCTAGGCAGGCGGTCACGACCGGTCGACACGGGTGTTGTCGTGTCGACCGGTCGACGTGGCGCGGCGACGCCGGTGGACGACGCGAGGTCAGTTCGGGGAGGAGTGGCCGTCCGCTCCCGGTCTGTTCTCCGAGTGGGCCGTCAACAGGGCCAGCCTGTGCTCGAGCGAGAAGTAGAGCCTTTCGGCCGCCTGGTGGAACTCCGTCAGCAGCGGTGCGATCGAACCGACCTTCGAACGCAGGTCGTGGTGCGATCGCACGTCACCATCGGTGAGAACGTCAGCGAGTCGATCCAACACGTCACCATGCCTTCGCAACTGTTCGTGGCGGCTGCGGAGGTGCTGCGCATCGTCGATCTGGTGACGTGATCCGTAACGGTCGGCCGCCGCGACGATGATGTCGACGGCGCCGGAGGCGGCCGTGGCGGCACGACGCAGGGCCTCCGTTCCCGTGCCGGGTGCCATGTGCCGATCGGTGTGGCTGTCGGCGCGCCCGGCTTCCTGTGAGGTGCACTGCCGGCCGAGCGGGTCGACCGCCCCCTCGATCCATGACGTCACGATCCCGACCACACGACCCAGGACGTCGACGTGCCCTTCGAGCGTCCCGATCGACTCGTCGTCGCCGACCACCACACCGCATCACCTCCAATTCTTCCGCCGTTCAAGGGCGCGGCGGACGCCGACCGGTTCGGACCGCCGCCGTCGGCCACTCGGGTCACCGCCGTCCGCATCAGCACCCGACGAACAGCTTCGCGATTCCAGACGACGCGGACATCAGGGCCGACACGGACCCCGACCCGGAACCGCATAGTTGCGGAGAAGCACCACCGTCAGATGTCACGCTTGGTACTGCACCTGTCACGTACGGCAGTGCACGTAGCCTGATCGGCCTATCAAGGGTGGCATCCCCGACGTGCGAGGGGCGTTCAACCAGCGGAATCGCATCGGCCGAGCGCGAGGCGTATTCGTGCCTGGCGGACGCGGGACACCTGGCCAATATCGCTGATCTCCGTGTCAACCCGGATGCGACCGCGCGGCGATACGGGAATCGTGTGCGGCAGCCGCACCGACGAACCATTTCGACCCCAGGAGACGACCCGGAGATGGCGACGTCCCAGATCACCGAAGCCGACCGCGGCCTGTTGCTCGGCGGCCGCCTGCGCGGGTACCGGCACCACGAGATCGAGGACGCCGCCCGCCGTGCGGGGCCGGTGCACGTGGCTGTGCAGCCCAACGGGGTCGAGGTCCACGTGCTCACCGTCGGATTGCGCCAGGCACGCGACTTGCTCAACGATCCGCGACTGTCCAAGGACGCGGCGGCGATCATCGCCGCGATGGGCCGCCACATGACCGCTGCGGGCCGCAATCCGAAGGACCTGTCGGCCATCATCGGCCGGAGCATGATCAACAGTGACGCGCCGCGCCACACCCGGCTGCGGCACCCCGTCGCGGCGGCCATGACTGCCAAGCGGCTCGCCGCGCTGCGGCCGCGCATCACCCAGGTGGTGCACGACCTGCTGGACGGTCTCGACGCGGACCGCCCGGTCGATCTGGTGGAGCAGTTCGCGCTGCCGTTGCCGCTGACCGTGATCTGCGACCTGCTCGGCGTCCCCGAGGGAGAAGACCGGTCACAGCTGGCGCAGTGGTCGTCGGCGATGATGACCGAGGTACCCGAGCTGCAGAAACCGGCGTCCGACGCGATGGCCGGCTACCTGACCGCGCTGATCGAGCAGAAGCGGACACGACCGGACGAGGCGCTGCTGTCGGCGCTGGTGCACAGTGAGGTCGACGGCGACCGCCTAGACGTCGACGAGGTGCTGACCACCGCCATCCTGTTGGTCGCGGCGGGACACGAGACCACGACCGCGGCGATCGCCAACACCGCGGTGGCACTCCTGCGCACCGGGAGCTGGTCCCGGGTCGCCGAACAGCCGGAGTCCGTGGCGGACGCCGTGCAGGAAGGGCTGCGCCACGACCCGCCCACCCGTAACATCCCGCACTACCTCGTCACCGAGGACGTCGAGCTCGACGACGTGACGGTCCCGGCGGGGGCCATCGTGATGGTCAACCTGGGTGCCGCGAACCGCGATCCGGCCGCCTTCGGCGCCGACGCCGGCACGTTCGACCCGTTCCGCGCCCGCCCGGCGGGCGCGCTCACCCACGCCACATTCGGCAACGGTCCCCACCGCTGCGTCGGCAGCCGTCTGGCGACCATGGAGATCGAGACCGCTCTGGGGGAATTGACCAGGCGTTGGCCCACCGCGCGCCTGATCGACCCGGCCGAGGATCTCGCCCGCGGCGCGGCCGTGGTAATCAACGGGTTCGCCGAAGTTCGTGTCGCGCTGCGCGGTTGACCGACCCCGCCGCTCTCATCTGCCGATCAAGTCGCGGTGATGCTCATTGAGGTAGGCGATGAGACCGATGCGGTTGGCAACATCGATCTTGCGGTACAGGATCGACAACTGGTGCTCCACGGTCCGGTGGCTCTTGAACTGGCGCTCGGCGATCTGCTTGTTCTGCAGCCCCTCGCTGACCAGAAGGGCCAGTTGCCACTCGAAGGTCGTGAAAGGCGCAGGCGGAACGACCGCGCCCGGCGTCCCCGCGTCGCCGCCCGGCCGAGGCCGGTGACCGCCGGTGTCGCGGTCGACAACGTGGGTCGCCGCCACGGGCATGGGCGCTCGGCCGCCGGACATCCGACGAAGCTCCCGCTCCGCGAGGGCTCGTAGGCCGCCGTCGAGGACCAGCGTGTAGGCGTCCTCGACGGTGCCGACCTGCGCGGTGTGGGCCGCGTTGTACTCGTCGTCGCTCAGGTGTTCACAGACGGCTGTCTCAGCGTGTTCGCGCAATGCCGCGAACACCTCGAGCCGTCGGGACAGCTGGATACCGGTTGCCTCGTGCAGCGCGTCGGCGGCCCCCAACAATCGCGCCGCGTCGCGGGCGTACTCGCGTCCGGCACGGGCCAGCGCCCACGCCAGCACCGGAAGCGTGAACAGGATCGTCCACCGGTCACCAATCTCACGCTGCCCGCGCACACTGTCCAACAGCACGTCCACGGCGGCGAGCGGGTCGTCGTCGAACCTGACCAGCGACACCGCCAGGCACCACCGGGCCCACGCCATCCCCCACTCCGCGCCCAGCCGCTCGCACTCCGCGACGAAGGCAGCAGCCGCGGCCCGCCCCTCCGCGGCTTCGCCCAGCAGCACCGAGCCCATCGTCAGCAGTATCTCCGTCAGATGGGCGTCGACCAGGGCCCCGGGTCCATACGACACCCACAGCCGGTGGGACTCGCGCAGCAGGTCCATCCCGTGGCGATCGCCGTCGATCAGCAGCACCTGCGCGCCGCGGATGAACAGCAACGCGGCCACGGGTTCGTCGTGCGGAGCCACCGCCTCCGCGTCGGCGATGCGCGCCAGTACGGCGTCGCGGCCCTCCCCCAGGCATAGCTTCATCCAGGCATCGAGCGCTATCGCGCTGGCCCGCAACCCCGACCGGTCCACCGGGGCGGCCTGCAGGGCACGCCGCAACCACAGCGACTGCTCCGGCAATTTCCCCGAGTACGTCCACCAACGACTACGCGAGAGAGCGACGGCCATCTGCAGCCCTTGGGAAGCACTGTCCGGATCCTTCAGTACCGAACTCAAAGCCGTGCGGAGGTCGGGCATGTCGAGCCCGACCTCACGCAACAGCGAGATCTCGTTGTCGCCGCGGAACCCGGCAGCATACCCTGCCGCGCGCTGCTTGTAGTGGTCACGGTGACGCGCACGCACACCGGAACCACCGTCATCCGACTCCCCCAGCAGCGTCGTCGCGAACTGCCGGATGGGCATCAGCAGCCCGTACCGCCGACGATCGTCCGAGGGCACCACCAACGACTTGTCGACCAGTTCGGCCAGAGCATCGACCACTTCGGACTCCGCCAGCGCGTCGCCGGCGCACACCCGCTCCGCGGCGTCCAGGTCGAACGAGCCGGTGAACACCGACGCCGCCGCCAACAACCGCTGCGCCGCCGGCGTGCACAACTGGAAGCTGGTACGGATCAGCTCGGCCATCCTGCGCTGATGCGGGGCCGCGTCCAACCGCTCGGCGACCACCTCCACCGACAGCGACCGCATCTGGCCGACCAACAGTTCGATACCCAACGGCAACCCGCCGGTGCTCCGCACGATCTTGCGGACCGTCGGCCAGTCGCGCTCGTCCAACCGCCAGCCCGGCGCACCGGCCGCAGCGCGCTGCACCAACAGCTGGACGGACTCCACGTCCCGGTCCAGAGGGCCGTCCTCGTCCGGCAACTCCAGGGGCGGCACCACCACCAGCGCCTCGCCGTCCAGCGCCAACAGCGTGCGACTGGTCGCCAGAACCCGCAGATGGGGACAGTCGCGCAGCAGGACGGCCACCAGGTCGCCGACCTGGTCCACGAGGTGCTCGCAATTGTCCATGATCAACAGCATGCGCCGGTCACGCAGATAGGCCACCAACGTCTGCAGCGGATCATCGGCAGCCTGACTGGGCACCCCCACCGCCCACAGCACCGCCTGCTCCAACAGCGTCCGGTCGCCCTCGGACACCTTCGCCAACTCGACCACGCACACGCCGTGCTCATACGCCGACCGCACAGCCTGAGCATGCTCCAAGGCCAACCGGGTCTTCCCCGCGCCGGGACCACCGGTCAGCGTCACCATCCGCGTGACCGTCAGTCGCTGCCTCAGATCCTTCAACAGCGCGCGCCTGCCCACGAACGCACTCAGCGTGAGCGGAAGCCCACTCCTACCGGTTTCGTCCATAACCATCCCGCGCCCCATGGCGTCATAATACGACAGCACCTGAGCGATCCTCAACTTCTGGCAATATCCTCCGAATTTCCGCAGCTTTGATAGCCAATCACGCAGCCATTGGCCTCAACCCATGCTAAGCGTCGAGGAACGAAGCAGCTTGAGCGTGAGCACACAGCGCAATCCGACGATCTGGGCAAAGATGATCGACGACGACACCATCCACCCTCCGTCGCCGCGCGAAATCCTCGACGGCCGCGCCCACCGAGACGATTCCCGTGTCCGATGGCTCATCGGGTCATCGATCTACATCCGTCGGGGCGCGGAAGCGGGTTCATCGGCAAGCCGGAGCGCGTTCAGAAACCCGACCGCGGCGCGGTGTGCTGACCCGTCCGGCGGCACGACCTCCAGCAACGCGACCAGGGCCAGCAGGCGGTCCTTGTCCACGGCCTTGAGGTACTGCATCAGGTAGGCGTTCCAGCGGCTGTCCACCCGCAGCAGCACACCACCCCCACACAGGGCGTCCACCAGCGTCGGCGTCCCGTCGTGCTCCTCGACCCGCCAACCGGCAACGGCGCCACCAACCGACGGAACCGATCGACCATCCGCTCGTACTCGCGCCGCTCCGTGCGACCAACCCCTCGATCACCGACGACCGTCCCACCCTCACAGGCGGGCTCAGGCGATCGGGGAAGAACCGCTCCACCAGATCATCGCACAAGCGTTCGATTCCACGCGAATCTTGATCAACGATGAACGACGTATAGGAGTGGTGCCCGGAGCCGTTGTGGCTGCTGGCGCGTCCATTGTTGCCCGACGCGCCGCAACGCCACCAGGGGCGGACCTGCTCGCTGGCGGCGGCGTTGTCCTGCACACGTGCTGGTTGCGGCGGGGTGGTGTGCGGGCGGGGTCAGGTGTTCTCGGGTGATGGTGGTGCGTCGACCAGGTGCACGCGGTCGGTGATGACCAGTGGTTTGTCCGCGGGGCCTTTGATGTGGCCGGGTACGACGGTTTCCTGGTGTTCGCAGTCGCCGGTGACGTGCAGGTGGGGGTTGAGGCAGGTGTTGCGTCGGTAGGCGCGTACGGGCCAGCGTCGGGTCCACTGCGGTACCCGACGGTAGTCGGATGCTTCCGCGTCTTGGGCACGGGCTTGGGAGGTGGGGCGGTGTCGGGTGTGCACGCGTACCAATTGCACGCCGCCGGGTGTGGTGATTCCGTCGCGCTGGTCGCGTTTGCCGGCGCGGCGCGTGCGGTGGAGGGTCTCGGTTTCGGTGAGTCGGGCCGCGCCGGTCTGGGCCATGATCTGCCAGGTGGTGTAGACGACGTGTGCCCATTGGTGTTCGGTGTCGGGTGCGGGGCGTGGGAGTGGTCGGTCGAAGGGGAGCAGTGTCTCGGCGAGGCTGCGCAGCGGCGGTACTCCGTCGCGTTTCTCGATGTCGGCCAGTTCTCCGACCGTGATGGACAGGCCGGGGCCGCCGGAGATGACGGCGTCGGGTGGCAGCGCGTCCCAGCCCTGGCTGCCCGGTGTCCAGAACGTCAGCCACACGCCGTCGAAGTCGTGCTGCACCGGGATGGGGCCGTCGGGGGTGGTTCTGTTCCACCGTGCGGTGGGCATGCCCTCGAGGTGGAGGTCGGCGGTGGTGATCTGCGACCAGGAGACGGCGACGATCGGGGTGGGCATCAGCAGCGTGCCCGGCTCGCACGCGTCGGGCCAGCCCAGGGCGGCCATGGACGGGGCCGGGTCGAGGTCGCGTCCGCCGATCGGGTGGGCGAAGACCATCAGGCCGGCTTCGGCGGGCATGCGGCGGGCCCGTACCGGCTCCCGGGAGGGGGTGTCGGCGGCGGCGAGCGCGAGCGAGGTCATGTCCTCGTCGACCCAGTACAGCGCCGCCTCGCTCAGGCGTCGGTGCTCCTGCCGCGCCACCAGTCGGGCACCGGCCAGGGCTGCGCGCAGGGCCGGTTCCGAGGGGCCGGTGGTGTCGGGGTACACCATGTTCCGGTTCTGCACACGGACGTAGAAGTCGAGGTTGTCGTGATGCAGGACGTGCTCGCGCAGCCACAGCCGGGCCTCGGGCAGTTCGGTGGCCTTCAGTGCCGTCCACTGCGCCACCAGCTCGGGTCGGATGGTCACCACGTGGGGCTCCGGTCTCCTCCGCCGGGGCGGATGTCGGTCATGTCGGGTCCGTCCGGGTCAGAGGCGACGTAGTGCATGCAGGACCTGGTCGAGGAAACCGAGGTGGTCACCGTTCGGTATTTCCCTTTGTCGCAGGGCTTCCAGCGCCGCGGCCCGCTCACGGTCGCGCTCGGCAGCGTCGGCTTGCGCTGTCGGGCGGGGCAGGTCTCCGAGTACAGGCAGGTACTCGGTCGGTGGGCCCGGATCGTGCAGCGACGGTGACCCGCCGCGGTGGGCGAGTCCCCACGACGGGTCCGCCGCATCGGAAGAACGACGTGGTGGTGGAAGGCTCACCATTGCGTCCCTGTGCCCGATCACTGCGTGATCGACGCCGGTGATGACCGGACCGCGTGGTGGCGACGACCGAGCCAGACCGGCGGTGGCGTCGTGCCCTCCCGTCATGCCGTTCTCCCCCACCATCGGCGCCGCCCGGTGATGAGGACCGCGACCTGTGCCCGGTCGCCGAGGACTGCCGTGGTCTTCGGCTCCGGTGGGGAGATGCCGGGAAGCCGGCGCCGGCCCGCGCGTCGCGCGATCGGCAGGGCGTCGGGCAGGGCCGGGTCCGGT
>NZ_JBPKJK010000020.1:0-81369 GCF_051756985.1 Saccharothrix sabaoui | reverse complement strand
CGGAACCCGGCCTCCGCCACCTTGTCCGCCGGCAGCAGGTTGCGGGTGTCCACGATGACCCGGCCGGGCATCGCGGCGGCCAGGTCGGACCAGTCCAGCTCGGCGAACTCCGGCCACTCGGTCAGCACCACGACCCCGTCCGCGGCCTCGGCGGCGGCCTCGGCGGAACCGGTCACCCGCACCGGGCCGCAGTCCCGCGCCACGCACGGGTCGAAACCGGTCAGCACGGCGCCCTCGGCGGCCAGCAGCTCCGCCACGGCCAGGGCGGGGGAGTCCCGCAGGTCGTCGGTCCCGGCCTTGAACGTCAACCCCAGCAGCGCCAGCCGCGCACCGCGCAACGGCCCCACCGCGTCGCGGACCAGCCCGACGACGCGCTCCGCCTGCCGGCGGTTGGTGCCGATGGTGGCGCGCAGCAGGGAGAAGTCGACACCCACCGCGTCCGCCGTGGACAGCAGCGCGCTGGTGTCCTTGGGGAAGCACGACCCGCCCCACCCCGGACCGGGTTCGAGGAACGCCGACCCGATCCGGTCGTCGAGCGACATGCCCTCGGTGACGTCGGAGATGTCCGCGCCGACCCGCTCGCACAGCTCGGCCAGGCTGTTCACGTAGGACAAGCGCATCGCCAGGAAGCAGTTGCTGGCGTACTTCACCATCTCGGCGCTCGCGCTGTCGGTGACGATCGCGGGCGCGCCCGTCCCCTCGTACAGCTCGGCCACCCGCACCGCCGCGTCGCGCGCGCCGCCGTCGCGCGGTCCCGGCGCGCCGACCACGACCCGTTGCGGGCGCAGGAAGTCGTCGACGGCGTGCCCCTCGCGCAGGAACTCCGGGTTGGACACCACGGGCTGGTCGACGACCGCCGCCACCCGCTCGGTGGTCCCCGCCGGCACGGTCGACTTGATCACGATCACGCAGTCCGGCCCGACCTCCTCCCGCGCCTCCTCCAGCACCGCGTGCACGAACGACAGGTCCGCCTCGCCGTCCGGCCCGGTGGGCGTCGGCACGCACACGAACACGAAGTCCACACCGGACAGCGCGGGCCGGTTGCCGAGCACGAACCGCAGCCGCCCCGACGCCAGCCCGTCGGCGACCAGCTCGGCCAACCGGGGCTCGTGCGCGCCCACCTCCGCCCGCGACAGCGCGGACACCTTCGCCTCGTCGACGTCGGCGCACACCACGGTGTGCCCGAGCCGCGCGAAGCACGCCGCCGTGGTCAGCCCGACATAGCCGGCGCCGACGACTCCGATCCTGGCCACGGTCCACCTCCCAGCAGTGCGCGTGCCGCCGCCAGCACGTCTCCCACACCGATCTTCAGCAGCCCGGGGTCGGGCCGGTCGGCGAACGTGTCGCCGGTCGTGCCGTGCCACAGCACGTGGTGCGGACCCGACCGGGGCCCCCACAGGGCGGGCGGCACGGGCCCGAACAGCACGACCGACGGGGTGCGGTAGGCGGTGGCGACGTGCGCCACGCCCGTGTCGCCGCACACCACGAGCCGCGCGCCCGCCACGAGGTCCAGCAGGCCGCCGAGGTCGCCGACCCGGGTCCGGCCCCGCCCGACCGCCCGCACCAGGGCCGCCTCGGACGGGCTCCCGGTGACGACGACGTTCGGCCCCAGCTCCCGCACGACGGCCGCGTACCGGGCGGCGGGCCACCGGCGCGACCCGTGCGACGCGCCGGGGTGCACGACGATCGCGCCGGTGCGCGGGCGCGGCGGCAGGTGCAGGTCGGCGGGGTCGCACGCGATGCCGAACTGCGCGAGCAGCCGGCACCACCGCACCACCTCGTGCTGCCGCTCGGCCCACGGCACGTGCGCGCCGTGCGTGATGAGCCGCTGCGGCCGGGTGGCGCGCAGCAGCTCGGTGCTCTCCGGTCCGCGCCCGTGCAGGTTCACCGCCAGGTCGGGCGACTCGTACTCGATCGGCACGAGCCCCTCGGTGGGCAGCAGCACGTCGACCGCGTCGATCCGCGCCACCGCGTCGGCCAGCCAGCCCGGCGCGGCCAGCGTGATCTCCGCGTCCGGGTGCGCCCGCCGCAGCCCGCGCAGCGCCGGCACGGCCGTCAGCAGGTCGCCGAGGCCGAGGGCGCGCAGCACGAGGATCCTCATCGCGACACCGCCCGGGGTCGGGGCGCCGTCGCGAGCGCGTCCGGCCGCACGGGCTCGGCGCCGCGGTGGCGCAGCTCGCCGCGCAGCCGGTGCAGGCAGGCCGCGGGCGGGATGGCCGCGCTGGTCACCACCATCCGGGCCACCTCGTCGGCGGTGCGCGGTCCGGGCGCGATGCGCTCGACGGCGAACTTCGCGGTGAGCCCCGCCCACGCGCCGCCCAGCGCGAGGGCCGCCCCGCGCCACCCGAGCAGCCCGCACGCGACGGCCAGCACACCGGCCCCGGTGGTGACCGCGTGCCGGCGCAGCAACCCGGGGGCGCCGCCGATCGCCTCCCGCCAGCCGGGGCCGAGCAGCCGCCGCATCAGGGCGTCGTCGGCGTTGCCGCGCTGCTGGCGCAGGCTGGCGAGGAAGTCCGACCCGCGCACCGGGTGCACGGTCACCCGCTCGCCGGTGACGATGCGGTAGCCGTGCCGCTGCACGCGCAGCGCCAGTTCGGCGTCCTCCCGGTAGGCGCGCGGGAACCGCTCGTCGAAGCCGCCCGCGTGGGTGAGCGCCGCCCGCCGGTAGGCCATGTCCGCGGTGATCCAGCGGGCGTCGGCCAGCCCGGCGGTGCCGCGCTCCCAGTCGGTGGGCCTGCGGTCCTCCGGCAGCGGCACGGTGATCCGCGCCTGCGACGCGCCGACGTCGAGCCCCAGGTCCTCCAGGTCGGCGACCAGGCGCGCCTTCCAGTCGCGCGGCGGCAGCACGTCGTCGTCCAGGAACGCCACCCACTCGCAGCACGCCGCGCGCCACCCGGCGTTGCGCGCGGCGGCCGGGCCGCGCCCGCCGGTGCGCAGCAGCCGCGCGCCGTGCGTGGGCGGCAGCGGGCCGGGTTCGGGCCGGTCGTCCACCACGATCACCTCGCGCGGCGGCGGGCCGGAGCCGTGCTCCAGCGCGTCGAGCACCCGGGTCAGGCTCTCCCGGCCCATCGTCGGGATGACGACCGCGTAGTCGACGCTCATCGCCGCACCACGAACGGTCCGATGGCCAGCAGGTCGACCGGCGCGGAGCCGAAGCACTCCAGCGCGTCGCGCGGGTCGTCGACCATGGGCCGCCCCGCCGTGTTCAGGCTGGTGTTCACCACCACCGGCACGCCGGTGAGCCGGTCGAACTCGGTGAGCACGCGCGCCATCAGCGGCTCGGTCGCCGGGTCCACGGTCTGCACGCGCGCCGTGCCGTCCACGTGCACGACGGCCGGGATGCGGTCCTTCCACCCCTCCGCCACGTCGTGCACGAACAGCATGTACGGGCTGGGGAACGGCCCGCGCGAGAACAGCTCCCGCGCCCGGTCGGCGAGCACCATCGGCGCGATCGGCCGGAACTGCTCGCGCCCCTTGACCTCGTTGAGCCGGGCCAGGTTCTCCGCCCGCCCGGGGTGCGCGAGCAGCGAGCGGCGGCCCAGCGCGCGCGGCCCGTACTCGCTGCGGCCCTGGAACCAGGCGACCACCTGGTCGTCGGCCAGCGCCTCGGCGACGGCGACCGCCACGTCCTCCGGCTCCTCGTACCCGATCTTGGCGTTGTCGAGGTACTCGCGGATCTCGTCGTCGGTCCACGAGCGGCCCAGGTCCGCGCCCGGCATCGGGGCGGCCGGCTCGCCGGAGTCCGCCACGACCGACAGGGCGGCGCCCAGCGCCGTGCCCGAGTCGCCGGCGGCGGGCTGCACCCACACCTCGTCGAACGGCCCCTCGGCGAAGATCCGGGTGTTGGCCACGCAGTTCAGCGCCACGCCGCCCGCCATCGCCAGCCGCTTCTGCCCGGTGCGCTCGTGCAGCCAGCGCACCTGGTCCAGCAGCACCTCCTCGACCCGCACCTGCACGCTCGCCGCCAGCTCGGCGTGCTCGCGCGTCATCTCCTCGTGCGGCTCGCGCTTCTTGGCCAGCGTCGACCAGTTCAGCGGCATCACGGCGAACCCGCCGTCGTCGGTCGCGTACACGTGCTCGCGCAGCAGGTCCAGGTGCACCGGCTTCGCGTAGGAGGCCAGCGCCATCACCTTGTACTCGTCGCTGGAGCGCAGGAAGCCCAGGTGCTCGGTCAGGTCCTCGTAGAACAGGCCCAGCGAGTGCGGCAGGTGCTGCGCGGCCAGCGTCTCCAGCCGGTGCCCCCGGTAGCTGCCCGCCAGGTGCGAGCGGCACTCGCCGCGGCCGTCGTTGACCAGCACCGCGCAGTCGCCCGCGAACGGCGCGGCCAGCGCCGCCGACGCGGCGTGCGCCACGTGGTGCGGCACGAACCGCACGATCGCCGGGTCGAGGCCGGGCAGCGCGGTGGCCAGGAAGCGCGGCGCGCGCCGGGCGTACTCGGTGCGCAGGTCCTCCCAGGGCACGTCGCTGGGCTCCACCAGGTCCGGGTCGTAGGAGTAGGCGACCGCGTCCAGGTCGGCGGGGGTGAGCCCCGCGCGTTCCAGGCACCACCGGGCCGCTTGTTCGGGCTGCTCCCACGCGGAGAACGGCACCGGGCGCTTGCCGTGCTTGCGCCGCGAGAACCGCTCCTCCTCCGCTGCGGCGACCACCTCCCCGTCGACCACGAGGGCCGCGGCGGGGTCGTGGAAGACCGCGTTGATGCCGAGCACGCGCACGGCGTTCCCCTTTCGTTGCTGTCCGGAGTCGTGGTGGGGTGGGTCGCTACCCGACGAGGTGCCGGTCGAACGACCGCCGCAAACCCTCGTCCAGCGGGATCTCGGGCTGCCAGCCGAGCAGGTCGCGGGCCAGCGAGATGTCCGGGCGGCGGCGGCGCGGGTCGTCGACCATCGGCTCGACGTGCCGCACCCCGGAGTCGCTGCCGGTGATCTCGACGACCCGGCGCGCCACCTCCAGCACGGTGACCTCCTCCGGGTTGCCCAGGTTGACCGGTCCCGCGTGGTCGCTGTCGGCCATCGAGAGCAGGCCGCGCACCAGGTCGTCCACGTGGCACAGCGACCGGGTCTGGGTGCCGTCGCCGTGCACGGTCAGCGGCTCGCCCGCCAGGGCCTGCCGGAAGAACGTCGGCACCATCCGGCCGTCGTCCGGGCGCATCCGCGACCCGTAGGTGTTGAAGATCCGCACGATGCCCGCGTCGATGTCGTGCTGGCGGCGGAACGCGCTGGTCAGCGCCTCACCGAAGCGCTTGGCCTCGTCGTAGGTGCTGCGCGGGCCGATCGGGTTGACGTTGCCCCAGTACGTCTCGCGCTGCGGGTGCTCCAGCGGGTCGCCGTAGACCTCGCTGGTGGAGGCGATCACGATCCGCGCGTCCTTGCGCCGCGCCAGTTCGAGGGCGTGCAGCGTGCCGAAGCCGCCGGTCTTGAGCGTGCCGACGGGGTCGCGCAGGTAGTCCGCGGGCGACGCCGGGCACGCCAGGTGCAGGACCAGGTCGACGTCGCCGAGCAGGTCCAGCGGCCGGGTCACGTCCATCGCCACGACACCCAGCCGCGCGTCGTCGGGCAGGTTGTCCGGGGAACCGGTCGAGAAGTCGTCCACGCAGACGACACGCGTGCCGCGCTTGAGCAGCGCCTCGCACACGTGCGACCCGAGGAACCCGGCCCCGCCCGTCACCACCGCGCGTTCGAATGCCATGCGGTTGGCCTACCCGGCAGGAGCCGGTGTAACCACCGGGTTCGCGGGTGACACCCGCCGGTGTCGGCGACGGCGCAGGTGGACGCGGTGCGTGACCGCTCCGCGTCACCGCCCCGCACGGCCGCCCCGCATGGCCGCTCCGCATGGCCGCTCCGCGTGACCGGGGGCCGCGGCGGGGTCAGCCCGCCAGGGCGTCGCGCTCCACCACGACGTCGCCCACGTCGTCCACGCGGTAGCCGACGCCGCGCACGGTCGTGATCACCGAGGCGACGTCGCCGAGCTTGCGCCGGATGCGCCGCACGTGCACGTCCACCGTGCGGGTGTCCGCGAAGCTCGTCGTGCCCCACACGCGCGCCATGAGCGCCGTGCGCCGGTGCACCTGCCTCGGGTGCGCGCACAGGTGGTGCAGCAGGTCGAACTCCAGCCTGGTCAGCTCCACCTGCGCGCCGCGGACCAGCACGCGCCGCGAGTCGGCCAGGACGCGCAGCCGCGGCTCGACCCGCTTCACCGGCAGGTCCACCACCACCGTGGCGTCGGGTCGCGCCGGGCCGGTCGCGCCGTCGAACACGGCGTCGAACGCGGACCGGATCGCCTCCGCCAGCCGTCCCGCCGCGTCCGCCGCCCCGGTCGCGGGCGCGGACAGGCGCAGGACGACCGTCACCTCGACGTCCGTCACATCAGGGGATGCCCTCACGGGGTGATCGGACCAGTGCGGGGTGACGCGGGTCAACGCCGTCCGGTGCGTGGGAGCCGTTGACAACGGGCATCATGGTGGTCCATGAGGACCATCACCCTGAACAACGGCGTCGGTATGCCGCAGCTCGGCTTCGGCGTCTTCCAGGTGTCCACTCAGGACACCCACGACGCGGTCACCGAGGCGCTGCGGGTCGGCTACCGCAGCGTCGACACCGCGGCGGTCTACGGCAACGAGGAGCCCGTGGGCCGCGCGCTGGCCGACTCGGGGATCGCCCGCGACGAGCTGTTCGTCACCACCAAGCTGTGGAACTCCGAGCAGGGCTACGACGAGGCGCTGCGCGCGTTCGACGTGAGCATGGGCAAGCTGGGCCTGGAGCGGCTGGACCTGTACCTGGTCCACTGGCCCGCGCCCGCGCAGGACCGCTACGTCGACAGCTGGCGCGCGCTGGGCAAGCTGCTCGCCGACGGCCGCGTCCGCGCGATCGGCGTGTCCAACTTCCAGCCCGCGCACCTGGAGCGCGTGGTCGAGGCCACCGGCCAGGTGCCCTCGGTGAACCAGGTGGAGCTGCACCCCTACCTCCAGCAGGCCGAGCTGCGCGCCTTCCACGCGGAGCACGGCATCGTCACCGAGGCGTGGAGCCCGCTCGCCAAGGGCGGGCAGCTGCTGGACGAGCGGGTGGTCGCCGACATCGCCGGGAAGCACGGGAAGACGCCCGCGCAGGTGGTCCTGCGGTGGCACGTGCAGCTCGGCAACGTCGTCATCCCCAAGTCGGTCACGCCGAGCCGCATCGCGGAGAACTTCGCCGTGTTCGACTTCGAACTGGACGGTGACGACCTGGACCGGATCTCCACCCTGGACCGCGGCGAGCGCACCGGCCCGGACCCCGACACGTTCGGCTGACGCGTGGGGCGGGCCCCGGGGACCACCCCCGGGGCCCCGGGGATCACACCTCGACCGGGCCGCCGGAACGCCAGTACACGCCGTCGGCCCGGCTCAGCAGCCCTTCGTCCACCAGGTACCGGCGCACGGTCACGTGGTCGACCTCGCCGCCGTCGCACCAGCGCCTGAGCACCTCCACCACGTCGCGTTCGGGGTAACGTCTACCCGGCTCGAACGCGGCGCTCACCTGTTCGAGCACCGCCCGCCTGCGTCCGCGCTGCGCGGGGAGCCCCACCAGCCGCCCTCCTCGCACGAACGGGTCCTCCGGGACCCGGTTCGCCTGCTCGACCAGGGTGGCCTCCTTGAACAGCTCCTCGCGCAACCGCAGGCCGGAACCGTCGGTCACCACCAAACCGGCCGTCCGCAGCCTGCGCAGGCAGTTCTCCACGCGGCGGGCGTCCAGCCCGGTCGCCGCGACCACCTCGCCGCCCGTGCGCGCGCCCAGCACGAGGGCCGCCGCCACGCGCAACCGGCCGGTGTCCGCCAGCAGTCCCACCAGTGAATCAGGGGTCACGCGACGAGCTAACCGAAGAGGGCGGCCTGGTGCACGCCCATTTCGGGCGGACCTTAATAGCCGTGCGCACTGATCACCTCTTCCCCCTCGCCTCCGTGGAGCCGGTTTTCGGCATGCCCGTGGAGAACGCCCGCAAGTTCCAGCAGGTCGCCGCGGAGCAGGACCTGGTCATCGACGTGCGGGGCACCAACCCGCACGCGGTGGCGTGGTTGCGCCGCGGCGCGCTGCCCAAACCCGAGGCCGTCAAGGCCAAGACCATCGACGACCTGGACGTGCGCCTCGGCGCGTCGCCGCGCCACCGCGGCCTGGTCGGCTACTTCCGCCCCGCCTCACCGCCGCCGGACCCCACCGACCGGCTGCTGCGCCGCTTCGACCAGCGGCGCGTCGAGTTCGACGCCCTGCGCGAGAAGATGGCCGAGTTCGAGCGGCGCGGCGAGTACCTGGTGCGCGACGGCGTCGTGCACGGCTACGACCACCGGGGCGTGCTGCGCCCGCTGACCGGCGACCACGACGTGTTCGACATCCGCGCCTCCGGCGGCCTGCCGCTCAACCGCCGCCGCTACGACCGGGCCGTGATGACGATGATGTCGCTCGACATGGGCGTCACGCACGGCGCGCACATGTACTGGGAGCCCACGACCCGCTCCGACCGGGCGATGTTCGAGTCGATCGCGCGCAGCCCGGACGACAAGCTGCGGTTCCACCCCGACGGGACGATGACCGCGGGCGACTACCGGCGCCGCTTGAACGCCGGGATCAGCGCGATCACCAACCCCGCCAGGGCGGCGCGGCCGTACGCCAGGGTCTCCAGGGTGGGCAGCCCGAACGGCCCGGTCTCCGCGGCGTCGCTGATGAACAGCTGACCGTAGAGCAGCACCAGCCCCACGCCGTAGCAGCGGGCGTGGGCGTGCTGCCACGCCGCCAGGACGCCCACCACGCCCGTGCACACGTACAGGGCGTGGTTGGTGCCCTGGCTCATCGGCAGGAACGGCACGCAGGCGAGCACCACCTGGAGCGACCCGACGACGAACGCGAGTGCCTGGGCCCGGCTGAACGGCTTGGCCGCCGCCCTGCCCGTGCCCCTCTTGCCGCCCACCGGCGCCTCGTTCCGCATGACGGCGGGTTACCCCTCGCCCGTTCGGCCCATCCCCGGGGGTGGTCGGTTAACCCCGTGGTGCTGCGTGCGATTCCCCCTGGTGGCGCAACAGCCGGGTCGGTCAGCGCAGCAGCGGGCGGATCTTCGCGGCGGCGTCCGCGCTCGCGCCGGCGGGGTCGCGCTCCCGGGTCAGCACCTGGGCGGCCATGGCGCTGATGGCCGCCGAGATCTCCGGGTAGCCCGGGCCGTAGGCGGTGCGCGTGCGCACGGTCGCCAGCTGCTCGGCGAAGCCCGGCACGTTCGGGTCCCATTGCCAGGCCAGGTCGTCGCGGGTGTCGGTGCGGTTGGGCAGCGCGCCGAGGCCGCCGCCGAACTCGGTGGCGTTGTCCCGGTTCTCGGCGAGCCACGTCAGCAGCTCCCACGCCCGGTCGGCGTGCCTGCTGCCGCGCCCGACGACCCACACCTCGCCGCCCAGGGGCGCGGCCGTGCCCGCCTCGCCGCCGGGCAGCGGCGACACCGCCCAGTCCAGGCCCGCCTGGTTCAGCTCGGGGACCGCCTCCGGCCCGCCGATGAGCATCCCGCAGCGGCCCAGCGCGAACTGCCGCGCGGCTTCGGCCCGGTCCCAGGACAGCGCCTCGGCGGGCGCGCTGCGGTCGGCGTTGACGAGCTGGTCGACGTAGGTGAGGGCGCTGACGCCCGCCGGGTCGCCGACGGACGCGACGTCGCCGCCCGCCTGCCACAGGAACGGCAGGAACGTGGTGGTCAGGTCGTCGCCCTCGCCGGGGAAGCACAGGCCGGACCGCCCCTCGGCGGTGAGCGCCCGTGCGGCCACGCGCAGCTCCTCCCAGGTCACCGGCGGCACGGCCACGCCCGCGGCGGAGAACAGCGCCCGGTTGTGGATCAGCGCGGTGGTGGTGCTGCGCAGGGGGACGCCGTAGAGCCGGCCGTCGTGGGTGGCGCCCTCCTTCACCGGGTCGAGGAAGCGCTCCCCGAGCGCCCAGGCGTCGAAACGGGGCGTGAGGTCGGCCAGGGCGTCCTGCTCGGCCAGGCGCGGCACGTCGGCGGTGTCGACGGCGGCGACGTCCGGGAACGTGCCCGCCGTGGTGGCCTCGACCAGCTTGGCTTCGAACTCGTCGGGTGACAGCGAGGTGCGCCGGACCCGGACGTCGGGGTGTTCCTGCTGGTAGCGGGCGAGGAGGTGGTCGACGGCCTCGTCGGCCGTGGGGGAGTGGTTGAGGTAGTCCCACCAGGTGAGCGTCACCTGTTCGGGGGTCTGAGGGTCTTCCGCCGTGCATGCCGCCACGGCGAGCAACGCCGCTACCGCGAGCAGTGCTCGTCCACGCATCCGCTCCACCCTTCGGGGTAGGCGCCCTGGTCTACGGCCTGGAGCCGTCCTACTCCGCCGCGTGAGGCGGTGTCAAGATCGGTGGTCCAGACCTCGTGCCGGGCGTGCGGCCGGCCGGGCCGGCCGCGGGGCCGGCGGCGGCGGTGGTCGGGGTGGTCGCGGTGGCCTCTCTCGGCGCGGGTGTGAGGTCGGCGAGGTAGGTGGCCGCCAACTCGTCGTAGATCGGTGTTGAGCTCACGCCACGGAATCCTGACCGGCCGGCGGTCCCGGCGCTGCCCCTCTCACTCCTGTGGGTTACGTTCCTCCGTGCAGGACCCGCACTACTGCGGAGATCGCGCACGGCCTGCCGCACCACTCCGGCGACCGGCTCCGACGACCGCCCGGAGGCCGCACCACCACGGTTCCCGGCCGGTGTGGACGGTCCGGATCTTCACCCGCCCGCCCGCGCCCACCCGGAACGCCGCCCGCGCGTCCGCACCGGTGGTTTGCCGGCGCGTAACGGGGGTACCCCGGCACACGATGAGGGCGTAGGCGGCCACCGCCCCCCCAGGCCGCCTGACAAGTCCCGGCCGGGCTCCACCCCCCAGGAGTCCGGCCGGGCGCCTCATCCCCCTCGACGGGGCACCGCCCCGGTTCACCAGCGAGTACCGCCACGTGGCGCGCTCCGCGCCCGTCCCGGTCCGCCGCACGCCCCGTCCACCGCGCCCACCCGACGACCTCGCGCGGGCACCCGTGGTCATCGCCCGCCGGAACCACCCGGCCCGGCGCGGGACAGGCCCGCGCTGCGGCGTCCCGAAGCGCTTGATCGCCCCGCCGCCGCCCGGGGGACCACCGACCTGTGTGGACTCGTCGGTTTCCGCCACCCCTCCCGTTCCGCACCCGCGTCCCGTTCCGGGGGACCCCCGGAACGGGACGAAGGCTCAGCGGGGAAGAAGTCATGTGCGACACCGGGACGACCGGCTCAGCCCTGGCCGTTCTTCCGGCCCGGCGGCACCCGCCGCACGGGTTCGCGGTTGGCGGGCTGGCGGATCTCCGGCGGCTCCGGCGCGTCCGGTGTGGACCGGGTGACCGGGCCGTCCGGCTCGACCAGCACCGGCTCCCCGTGGTGCGTGATGCGCAGCGCGTCGCCGTCGACGACGCGGTAGGTCACCTCGCCCGGCCCCACCTCCACCGACAGCCGCGTGCCGCGGAACGCCAACCGGAACGACATCCGGTCCAGGCCCGGTGGCAGCCTCGGCGCGAACGACAGCCCGTCGTCGTGGTGCCGCATCCCGCCGAACCCGGCGACCAGGCCGATCCACGCGCCCGCCAGCGACGCCATGTGCAGTCCGTTGTGGACGTTGTGGTGCAGGTCGTGCAGGTCGGTGAACGCCGCCTCGGCCAGGTAGTCGTAGGCCAGCTGCAACGCGCCGATCTCCGCCGCCAGCACCGCCTGCGTGCTCGCCGACAACGACGAGTCGCGCACCGTCCTCGCCTCGTAGTAGGCGAAGTTGCGGGCCTTCTGCACCGGCGTGAACGCGTCGCCGCGCACGTGCATCGCCAGCACCAGGTCCGCCTGCTTCACCACCTGCTTGCGGTACAGGTCGAAGTACGGCCGGTTGAGCAGCAGCGGGTACTCGTCCGGGTCGGTGCCCTCGAAGTCCCACGCGGCGTGCGAGGTGAACCCCTCCGACTGCTCGTGCACCCCCAGCAGGTTGTCGAACGGCACCAGCATCCCGTCCGCCGCCTTGCGCCACGCCGCGACCTCCTGCGGCGTCACGCCCAGCCGGTCGGCCACCTCCGGGTTCCGCTCGACCGCCGCCGCGGCCTCCATCAGGTTCTCCTGCGCGATCAGGTTCGTGTAGACGTTGTTGTCCACCACCGCCGAGTACTCGTCCGGCCCCGTCACGCCGTCGATGCGGAACCCGCCGTGCTGGTCGTGGTGCCCCAGCGACACCCACAGCCGGGCCGTCTCCACCAGGATCTCCGCGCCCGCCTCCCGCTCGAACTCCCGGTCGCCCGTGGCGTGCGCGTACTGCGCCACCGCGTGCGCCACGTCCCCGGACACGTGGAACGCGGCCGTGCCCGCCGGCCAGTACGCCGAGCACTCCGCGCCGTTGATCGACCGCCACGGGAACGCCGCCCCCGCCTGCCCCAGCACCGCCGCCCGCTCCCGGGCCTTGTCCAGCGTCGAGTGCCGCCACCGCAGCGCGTCCCGCGCCGCCTCCGGCACCGTGTGCACCAGCACCGGCAGCACGAACATCTCGGTGTCCCAGAACG
Organism: Saccharothrix sabaoui; assembly: GCF_051756985.1. Classification (NCBI taxonomy): domain Bacteria; kingdom Bacillati; phylum Actinomycetota; class Actinomycetes; order Pseudonocardiales; family Pseudonocardiaceae; genus Saccharothrix; species Saccharothrix sabaoui. The sequence continues at coordinate 68,834 of NZ_JBPKJK010000020.1, read as the reverse complement.
CGTGCCCGTCGTAGCCCGGCCCGGTCAGGCCCTTGCCCGGGATCGCCCGCGTCTCACCGCGCACCGCCGCCTGCATGATGTGGAACAGCGAGAACCGCAGCGCCTGCTGGAGCTCGTCGTCGCCCTCGACCTCGATGTCGGCCGCCGCCCAGAAGTCGTCCAGGAACCGCCGCTGCTCGGCCAGCAGGCCCTCCCACCCGGTCTGCCGCGCGCCCGCGATCGCCGCCTCCACCTGCGCGCGCAGCGCCGGCACCGAGCGCTGCGCCGACCAGCCGTACCCCAGGTACTTCACCAGCCGGAGCTTCCCGCCCGCCGGCAGGTCCACCGCGGCCGTGAACCGCGCCAGGTCGCCGTCGGCGCGGATCTCCGTGCGCACCCCGTCGTCGGTCTCCAGCTCGTGGTCCATCCCCGCCGCCATCCGCAGCTGCGAGTTGCGCGCGTGGTGGGCCAGCACCGCCCGGTAGCCGTCGGCGTGCGCGAACTCCGCCACCAGCGGGTCCTCCAGCGCCGCCGCCACCCGCGGGTCGTCGCTGTCGTGCTCCACCGGCTCGTTGGCCAGCAGGTCCGACTGCACGACCAGCTGCACCTTCTCGTTCGCCTCGACCTCGTACAGGATCGCCGCGACCGCGCGCTGCGTCAGCGACACCAGCCGCTCGGTGCGCACCGTGATCCGCTTGCCGGTCGGCGACTCCCACTCGGTGTGCCGGCGCATCGTGCCGGTGCGGAAGTCCAGCTCCCGCCGGTGCCGGTGCGCGCGGCCGTACCGCATGTCCAGCGGCTCGTCCTCCACCAGCAGCCGGATCACCTTGCCGTCGGTGACGTTCACGACCGTCTGCCCGGCCTCCGGGTAGCCGTAGCCCGACTCCCCGTACGGCAGGGCGTGCTCCTCGTAGAACCCGTTCAGGTAGGTGCCGGGCAGGCCGCGCGGCTCGCCCTCGTCCAGCGTGCCGCGCATCCCGATGTGCCCGTTGGACAGCGCGAAGATCGACTCGGTCCGCCGCAGCTGGTCCACCGCCAGCCCGTTCCAGCGCAACCGCCACGGGTGGACCTCCCAGCCGTTCACAGCAGCTCCGCCAGGTCGTCGACCACCACGTCCGCGCCGTGCCGCAGCAGCTCGTCCCGCTGCCCCGCCCGGTCCACGCCCACCACGTGCCCGAAGCCGCCCGCGCGACCCGCCTGCACGCCCGCCAGCGCGTCCTCGAACACCGCCGCGCGCGTCGGCTCCACGCCCAGCAGCCGCGCGCCCACCAGGAACGAGTCCGGCGCCGGCTTGCCCTTCAACCCGTCGCGGGCGATCACCACGCCGTCCACCCTGGCCTGCACGAACCCGTTCAGGTTCGCCGCGTCCAGGACCTTCTCGGCGTTCGCCGACGACGTCACCACCCCGATGTCGAGGCCCGCCGCCCGCACCGCCTCCAGGTAGCGCACCGTGCCCGGGTACGGCGTCACCCCCTCGTGCCGGATGATCGCCTCCAGCAGGTCGTTCTTGAGGTTGCCCACGCCGTGCACGGTGGCCGCGTCCGGCGGGTCGTCCGGCGCGCCCTCCGGCAGCGTGATGCCGCGCGAGGCGAGGAACTCGCGCACGCCGTCGTAGCGCGGTCGCCCGTCCACGTACCGGGCGTAGTCCTGCTCGGTGAACAGCGGTTCGCCGCGCAGGCGCAGCAGGTCGTCGAAGGTGCGCTTCCACGCGCGCCGGTGCAGCACGGCCGTGCTCGTGAGCACGCCGTCGAGGTCGAAGAGGCACGCGGTGATCGGTTCCGGCAGTCCGAGGGGCATGTTCCGTGTCTACCCCCTTCCGGTCCTGGGTACCCGTCCTCCTGATCGTTCACGACTGCGCCGGAGGGAACGGGCATGGGCAAGCCGCGGGTGCTGGTGGTCGGGACGGGCTTCGCGGGCTACCACTGCCTGCGCGCGCTGGAGCGCGCCCTGCCGGCCGACGCCGCCGACCTGGTCGCCGTCAACCCCACCGACTACATGCTCTACGTGCCGCTGCTGCCCGAGGTCGCGGGCGGCACCCTCGACCCGCGCCGCGTCGCCGTGCCGCTGCGGCCCAAGCTGCCGCGCACCCGCCTCGTGCAGGGGCGCGCCACCGGCGTCGACCTCGTCGAGCGCACCTGCACCGTCGTGGACGTCGAAGGTCGCACGCGGGTCGAGGAGTGGGACCGCGTCGTGCTCACCTCCGGGTCCGTCACCCGGCTGATGTCCGTCCCCGGCGTCGCCGAGCACGCGTTCGGGTTCAAGTCCGTCGCCGAGGCCGTGTTCCTGCGCGACCACGTGCTGCGCCAGGTCGAGCTGGCCGAGCAGGCCGACGACCCGGCCGAACGCGCCGCGCGCGCCACGTTCGTCGTCGTCGGCGCCGGCTACACCGGCACCGAGCTGGTCGCCCAGGGCGTGCAGCTCACGCGCGCCGCCCTGCGCGGCCGTCGAGGGCTCTCCGAGGCCGACGTCCGGTGGGTGCTCCTCGACCTGGCGCCGCGCGTGCTGCCCGGTCTCGACGAGCGGCTGTCCGGTCCCGCCGCCCGCGTGCTGCGCTCCCGGGGCGTCGACGTGCGGCTCAAGACCAGCGTCGAGGCCGTCACCGACACCTGCGCCCGGCTCACCGACGGCACCGAGATCCCCACGCGCACCGTCGTGTGGTGCGTCGGCGTGCGCCCCGACCCGCTGGTCGAGGCCGTGTCCGTCGCCACCGAGAAGGGGCGCGTCGTGGTCGACCCCACCCTCGCCGTGCCGGGCCACCCGCACGTGTTCGCCGCCGGCGACGTGGCGTCCGTGCCCGACGCGTTCAACGGCGGCGCGCCCACCCCGATGACCGCCCAGCACGCCCAGCGCCAGGGCAAGCTCGCCGGCCGCAACGTCGCCGCGTCCCTCGGGCACGGCGACGTCGGCCGGTACCGGCACCGGGACCTCGGCTTCGTCGTCGACCTGGGCGGCGGGCAGGCCGTCGCCGACCCGCTGCACGTGCCGCTCACCGGGCTGCCCGCCAAGGCCGTGGCCAAGGGCTACCACCTGCTGGCCATGCCCGGGAACCGGCTGCGCACGGCCGTCGACTGGCTCACCGACGTGCTCGCCCGCCGCCAGGTCGTCCAGTTCGGGCTGGTCCCGGAGGCGGGCGTGCGGCTGGGGGACGCGGAGGGGGTCCCGTCGCCGTGAGCGCGCCCGCGGCCGGGCGGGCCCGAGCTGGGCGGGCCCGAGCTGGGCGGGCCCGAGCTGGGCGGGCCCGAGCTGGGCGGGCCCGAGCTGGGCGGGCCCGAGCTGGGCGGGCTCGGGTCAGGCGGGCTTGAGCGGGTCGTGGCCGATCGACATGAGCCGGTGCCGCCAGTGCGCCTCGCCCGCCGTGGGCTCCAGGTCGTCGCGCCGCTGCTCGTGCACCCGGTCCACGACCCGGCGCATCACCTTCACGTCCTCGGTGGTCAGGTCGGTGCGGCGCTTGCGCAGCACCCGCAGCACGTCCTGGCCGGTGGGCGTGCCCGCCTGGTCCGGCAGCTCCTCGGACCGCTCGTCGGCGGACCGGGTGCGCAGCCAGTCCTCCAGCTCGTGCGAGGTCATGTTCACCACGCGGTGGAACTCTTCCCACAGGGTGTCGGTCATGGGGGAGTGGATTTCCGCCGGACCCGCGCCCGAAACCCGCCCGGCGGGGCGTCCCCCGGCGGTGCCACCGAACGGGCGTCGCGGCGTCAGTTCAGGTAGCGGCGCACGGTGTCCGGGTGGAGCACGAGCCGGACCCAGGTCTCGTCCAGCATCGCGTCCAGGGCGGCGGCGCGGTCCGGGTCGGCGAGGTCCCAGTAGCGCGCGCCCAGGCGGGCGCATAGGTCGCGCGCGCCGTCGTGCTCCACCGAGACGCGGCCGGCGACCGACAGCCAGCGCTCGCGCTCGCCCACCGGGGCGGCCACGACGAGCGAGGCGCGGGGGTCGCGGCGCAGGCGGCGCACCTTGAGCGAGTCCGGGAGCGTGAACAGCTGGACCTCGCCCTCGTCGGTGGCCTCGAACCACACCGGCCGGGGCTGCGGCGGCAGCGGTCCCGCGGCCACGGTCAGGAACCCGTGCAGCGGGCGTCGCAGGAACTCCAGGTCCTGAGCGGTCAGCGAACCGGTGTCGGCGCTCACCGGTCCCACACCCCCGCCGCCGTGTCGCACGGGTGGGTGAGGACCCGCCGGCGGGTCCCGCCGGTCGCGTCGAGGATGAGGACGGTGCTGTCGGTCATGGGACCAGTGAACACGACCGCGCCGGACGATCCCACGGGTGAAAAGCCGGATCACCTGTGTGATCGTCCAACCTGGGCGGGGTGGACGCGTTCAGCGACCTGATCCGCGAGGTGCGGGCCCACGGCTCCCTGTTCGGCAGCACGACCCTCACCCCGCCCGAGCCGCTGCGCGCCCGCGAGACCCTCCTCGTGCGCGGACCCGCGACGTTCGCCTTCGTCGACGAGGTCGGCACCCGCGCCGAACCGGTCGCGTGCGGCGAGCACTGCGCGACGCCCGAGCAGGGCGGGACCCGCCACCGGCTCGGCCGGCACGACCCCGGCGACGGCGCCCGCGACGCGACGACCCTGGTCGTCGGCGCCTACCCGGTGCGCGGCGGGATCGGCCGCCCGCTGCTGGACGCGCTGCCCGTCGTGCTGCGCGTGGGCGGCGGGGCCGACCCCGTCCTGGACCACCTCGCCGCCGAGGTCGCCGTCGACGCGCCGGGCCGGCAGGTGGTGCTCGACCGGCTGCCGGACTGGATGCCGGTCTGCGCGCTGCGCGAGTGGTTCGACCGGCCCGGCGGCGAACCCCCGGCCTGGTGGGCCGCCCAGCGCGACCCGGTGGTCGGCGACGCCCTGCGCCTGCTGCACGCCGAACCGGCCGCCCGTGGACGGCCGCCGCGCTCGCCGACCGCGGCCGACGTCGCCCGCGCCGTCGGCCACTCCGACCCGTTCGGCTTCAGCGCGGCGTTCAAGCGGGTCCGGGGCGTCAACCCGAGCGAGTTCCGGCGCACCGCCACCACCGTCCCCGGCTGACGGTCCCCTCGGCTGACGGTCCCCCCGGCTGACGGTCCCCGCCGCCGCCCCGATCAGCCGTTGGGGTTGCCGTCGAGGTTGCCGTCCGGGTCGATGTCCGGCGCGAACTGGGCCTTCGACACCCCCACCGCCGCCGCCAGGTCCTCGGCCGACGACGTCCCCGTCTCCTCCACGATCGCCGTCCACAGCTCGATCGACGACAGGTTGAACCACTGCGTCTCGGGCAGGTTCACCGCCGCGACCGGGTCGACCGCCCCCTCGGCCCCGCCCGCGAAGTGGAGCCCGAGGGCCAGCAGGCTGCCGTCCCAGCCCGGGCCGACGTACAGCGCCCCCGCGCCGCCGGCCGCCATCTCCGGCGGGACGGAGTGCTCCAGCTCCAGCGTCGTCCGCTCCCCGCCGCTCCCGGGCGTCAGGCGGACCTCGACGATCGACGTCTCGCCGCCGAACGTCACCCGCAGCCGCTTCGGCGGCTCGCAGGCGAGGATGTCGCCGCTCGCGTTGCCCTCCAACCGGAAGTCGCCGCCCTCCCGCAGGTCGCCGCTCACCGGCAGGAACCACCGCCGCAGGCGGGCCGGGTCGGTGATCGCGTCCCACACGTCGGCCGCCGTCGCGTCGTAGGTCCTGCTCAGGCGCACGCCGACGACCTGGCCGTCCTCCTTGCCCAGTTCGCGGTGGATCGCCTTGAGGTGCTCGGCGAATTCGATCACTGTTCGTCCTCCTGCTGCTGTAGTCGTCTTTCCCGCTTGCCGCGCGCGAGCTCGGTGGCCAGGGCGTCGAGGTGCCCGCTCCAGAACCGGCGGAACCCGTCCAGCCACTCGTCCACCTCGCGCAGGCCCTGGCCGTCCACCGCGTAGAGCCGCCGGGTGCCCTCCGCGCGGACGCTGGCGAAGCCGTTCTCGCGCAGCACCCGCAGGTGCTGGGAGACCGCCGGTTGCGAGATGCCGAACTCGCGGCGGACCACCTCCGTGACCGCACCCGACGTCCGCTCGCCGTCCGCGAGCAGTTCGAGGATGCGGCGGCGGACCGGGTCGCCCAGAACGTCGAACGCGTGCACGACCAGTAGTTTTCAGTCTGGGCTTATATAAGTCAAGTCTTAGTACTCGAAAATTGTCGGTGGTCAGTGGCACTATCTCGAACGGATGTTCGGTACGCGTTCGAAGGGAGCCATGCGATGCGTGTTCGACTCGATCCCCGTCAGTGGCCCGGCCGTGTCATCCCCGAAACCGACGCCGAGATCGACACGGCGGTCGAGGCGTTCTGCCTGCGTGCGGCCTGGCCCGACGCGAACCGCGCGGCACTGCGCGGCGTCGTCGAGCCGTGGTTCCACGAGGGGTGGAGCGTCGATGCCCTGCTCGCGGCGGTCGACCGCAGGCCGGACGGCACGAGGCAGGGCAGCCCGAGGAGCCGCGACCAGGTGGCGCACGACTTCCTCCGTGCGCGCCTGCGCTCGTGGTGGCAGGGGGGCGCGCGACGAGCGCGCCCCCCGGTGGCGGGCATGACCCTGGGCGCGTGGTGGCGCATCAACCGCCGCAACGCGCGCCTCACCCAGCCCAGGCCGGCCCGCCAGCTCAGCGCCGCGGGCACCCTGGCCCGCGAGCAGTCCCGAGAACGCGTCCGCGCCCGGCTGAAGGACCCGGTGGAGCGGTCGCGGGAGCTGGCGAGGCGCAGGCAGGAGGTGCTGGACAGCCTCCTGGTGCCGGGCCAGAAAGCCCCCACCTTCGAGGACTCGCGCAAGCTGCTGGCGGACATCCACATCCCCGCCCACCCGGTGTGCAGCAGGTGCGGGTGCCGGCAGGGTAGTCTGCCCAAAGCCGCCTGACCTGCGGTGATGGACGGTGGTTTGCCGGTGGCGGACACGATCGGGTGATCATCGGGCCGAACATGTACGAAATCGGCCCCTCGCCACTCGGTTGAGAGAAGCGGACCCCCGAGACCACGACCCCTGCCATCCACCACCCCGTCCCACCACCCCCCAAGTTCCACCCATCCCCAAGCCCCACCCGGCCACCACCCACCGCCCCGCCAGCCAGCGCCCACCCGCCCAGCCGGCACCTACACCCGCCCACGTCGCCGACCCGCCCGCCACCGCCCATCGCATCCGCCAGCCCCGCGCCGGCACATACCCGCGACGGCCCACGCCCGTCCCCGCTGCCATCGCCGCGCACTCGTCCCATGCCGCCGCGACTCCGTGCGCCATCGCCGCGACCCTGTGCCGCCTGCCGCCTGCCGCCTGCCGCCGCGATCCCGCGCTGCCTGCCGCCGCAAGCCCCGCTGCCGCCGCCTGCCTGCCGCGCCCGTTGCGGCAAGCCCTGCTGCCGCGGCCCGCGCCCTCCGCCCCTGCCGCCGCTCGCCTCCGCCCCCGCACTCCGCTGCTCGCCGTGGTGGTGGTTGCTTGGCGTGGCGGGTGGGCGGGGGCGCGGGTGGGTGATCTTGGTGGGGCTTGGGCGGTTGGAGTCACCTGGACAGGTGAATTGCTTCAGCAGGTCGTGCGGATACGGGTTTGGCTGGTGGAATCCTCGCCCGCACTTCCGGTAGTAACGCCCGGTGCTGACATCCCCACCTTGGCGAGTTTGGCTCGTCGGCGCCCTCGTGGTGCCCGCTCTCCTTGCCGCGTCAGGGGTTTACGCCCGCGCGCGGCAGGTCGGGAGCGGTGAGGGGGTCGCACCCGCCGCGGGGCGGCTCGTCGTCCTGCTGCGCGGCGACGAGGTCGTCCTGAGCGGCGGGGCCGCGGACGACGGTGAGCGGCTCGCCCTGGTGAACGCGATCCGTGCCAAGATCACCTCCGTCCGGGTGACGGACCTGGTCACCCCCAACGGTGACCAGGTGCCCGTCGAGCACGGTCCGGTGGTGGACGTGCTCTCGGCCGCGGCGGGGAGCGGGGACCTCACGGCGGTGTTCGAACGGGACCGCGCCGAGGTGACGGGGGTCGTGCACGACGAGGCCGCGGCCGGCCGGGTGCGGGAGTCCGCGGCGCGGTGGGGCACGTCGGACGTCGTGGTCGAGGCACCCGGGGGCGAGGCGCTGGACGTCACCGCGTTCCAGCGCTCGATCACCAGCATGGTGCAGGGCAACGGCGGGTTCCGGTTCGAACCGGGGACCGCCGCGTGGCAGGGGCACGGACCGGTGCTCGTCGACCGCGTCGGACGGCTGCTGCTCGTCGCGCCCCGCACCGCGGTCACGCTCGTCGGCCACGCCTCGGCCGAACACCCCGAGGCCGCCGGACTGGCCGCCACCCGCGCCGTGATGGTGCGCGACCTCTTCGTCGCCCAGGGCGTGCGGCCCGACCGGATCGTGCTGTCGCTGTCCGTCGACCCGGTGCCCGAGGGCGTGGAACCCGCGGCACGCCAGGTCGACGTCCTCGTGCGGCACGCCAACCCCCGTTAGGCGCGGGAAGGAGTACCACCGGGCGCGAGCGGGCGGCCGTCAGCAGGTCGGCATCAGCAGGCTTGGACAAGCAAGTAGGAGTGGTACGTGGTGTGGTTGTTCACCCAGACGTTCGTCCTGTGCACGTTCGCGTTCCTCGCGGGTGCCGCGCTCACCTGGCTGCCGTTGCGCGCCGTCATCCGGGGCCTGCGCGCGCAGGTCGGGGCGGTGGTCGACCGACCTGTCCGGCCCGTGCGGGCGGCGTTGCCGGCTGCGCGGACCGTGGACGTCGATGAGGTGGACGTCGGTGAAGTGGAAGCTGCTGAAGCGGAACCCGCCGAGGTGGTGGTCGCCGAAGCGGTCGCCGCTGAGGTGGTGACCGTGGAGGTGGAAGCCGAGGTGGCGGAGGCCGCCGAGGTGGCGGAGGAGTACCCGGTCAAGGGCAGTGCCAAGTCGATGATCTTCCACACCGCCGAGTCGCCGTACTTCAAGCGCATGAGGGGGGACGTGGTGTTCCGCTCCGCCGTGGAGGCCGAGCGGGCCGGGTACACGCGGTGGACCCCTCGCGTGGCCAAGGTGTCCGGAGCAGCGGCGGCCCGCAGGACCGGCGGTGCGGGCAAGACCGGTGCGAGCAAGACCGGCGCGGGCAAGACCGGTGCGGGCAGGAACGGCCGGGCGAAGGCGGTCGGGGCGGGCAAGGCGGGTACGACCACCGGTTGAGCGAGGAGGGCACCGCCCCCCGGCTCACAGCCGGTTCAGTTCGAGGACCGCGGCGACCGCCTCGCTCAACGACCCCACCCGCCGCGCGCCCGCCGGGACCTCGCCCCAGCCCGGTCCGCCGAGCAGCACCGCGTGCCCGCGGGAGAGCAGTTCGGCCACCGGGGCGGCGTCGGCGTACGCGCGGTCGTGGGCCCACAGGACCACGGAGCCGGGTGACAGCAGGGCCGCCGCGTCGAGCAGCGCCTCGGCGGGGACCCGCGCGCCCAGGTTGCGGGAGGCCACGTCGCGTTCGGCCAGCGCCGCGGCCAGCGCGTCCAGCGGCAGGCTGTGCTGCTCGTCCGGGGCACACGCCAGCAGGGCGGGCAGGCGACCGCGCACCGGCACCGCCCGCGCCGCGTGCAGCACGCCCGCGATCCCGGCGGTCGCCAGGTGCTCGACCTCGACGCCCCGCCCCTGGTGGACGACCCGCTCGCCGAGGGCGACGAGGAAGGGCACCAGCACCGTCTCCCACGCGGCCACCACCCCGTGCCGGTCCACGAGTTCCGCGGCCAGGGTGCTCATCAGCGGCGCGTCCAGGCGGGCCGCGGCCCTCGCGAACCCCCGCCCCTCCGCCGAGTCGACGGCGAGGGCCCGGGGCCCGCCCCCGGCGCGGGGGCGTTCGGGCGGCGCGGTGCCCAGCGCGGAGGCCGCGGCCGCGGCCGGGGCCATGCCCTGACCGGTGAGTTCGAGCATCCTGCGCAGCCGGGACACGTCCTCGCCGCTGTACCGGCGGTGCCTGCCCTCCTCGCGCGAAGAGGGGCCGAGGCCGTAGCGGCGGTCCCAGGTGCGGAGGGTCGTGGGGGAGACGCCCAGCATCCGGGCCACCGCGCCGGGGCTCCACTGCTCCACCGGGTCCACGGGGCCACCCATTCGATCATCGTACCCGCGTGCACCGCTTCTGAAACGAAAACAACAGCGAGTACGCTCGCGGATGGCGGGGTATCCACCGATCGAGGTGAGCAGATGCCAACGCGCGACCTGATCGTCGTCGGCGCTTCAGCGGGTGGGGTCGAAGCGCTGCGCTCTTTCACCGCGGGACTGCCCGCGGACCTGGACGCCGCCGTGGCCGTCGTGCTGCACCTGCCGGCGGGCGGCACGAGCGCCTTGGCGGGCATCCTGAACCGGAGCGGCCCGCTGTCCGCGGTCACGGCCTCCGACGGCATGCGCCTGCGCCGGGGCCGGGTGCACGTCGCCCCGCCCGACCACCACCTGATCGTGATCGACGGGGTGATCCACCTCTCGCACGGCCCCACCGAGAACGGCCACCGGCCCTCCGTGGACGCCCTGTTCCGCTCCGCCGCCGCCTCGCACGGCGCGGGCACGATCGGCGTCGTGCTGTCCGGCACCCTGGACGACGGCACCGGGGGCATGGTCAGCATCGCCAACCGCGGTGGCCTGGTGATCGTCCAGGACCCGGAGGAGGCGCTGTTCGGCGGGATGCCCAACAGCGTCCTCCGCCACGTCGCCGTCGACCACGTGCTGTCGACGGCGAAGATGGGCGAGCTGCTGCGGGGGTGCGTCGGGCACGAGGTCCGGCAGGGCGCGGAGACCGCAGACCTGGCGCAGCGCGAAACCGACATCGCCTCGGGTGTGGGCGCACACGCCGCGGAGGTGATCTCGATGGGACACCCCTCCAACTTCAGCTGCCCGGACTGCCAGGGCAACCTCGTGGAGCTGGACGCCGTGCCCAAGCGGTTCCGGTGCCAGGTGGGCCACGCCTGGACCGCCGAGGCGCTGCTGGACGCGCAGGGCGTCACCCTGGAGAAAGCTCTGTGGACGGCGCTGCGCACCCTGGAGGAGAAGGCCGGCCTCGCCGGGCGCATGCGCCAGGACGCCCTGAGGCGCGGCGCGGAGCTGATGGTCCGGCGCTACCAGCGCGCCGAGGAGGAGGCCGCGAGCGCCGCCGACGTGCTGCGCGGCCACCTGCTCTCCGGCGCGTACACGCGGGAGTCCACCGCGGAGTCCGGACCTTGAGCGCCGTGGCGCTGGAGGTCACGCGGATCGACGGTGCCACCGTGGTCCGCCCCTCCGGGCTGCTGGACCTGACGTCCTACCGGGCGTTCCGCGACGATCTGCTCAAGTGCGCGGCGGAGGGGCCGACCGGGGTCGTCGTGCGCCTCGACGACGGGTTCCGGTGCGCCACCCCCGCGTTCATGTCGATCTTCGCCACGGTCTGGCTGCGGCTGGCGGAGTGGCCGGGCGTGCCGGTGGTTCTGGTCGGGGAGTCGACGGGGTACCGGCAGTTCCTGGCGAGCTCCGCGGCGGGCCGCCTGGTGCCCGCGTTCACGCTCCTGGCCGCCGCGCTGGCCTCCCTGGACGAGCCGCCCGAGCGCCGGCGCGACGAGATCCAGCTGCCGGACACGATCGTCGGCGCGCTCGTCGCCAGGCAGTTCGTCCGCGAGGCGTGCGAGCGCTGGCGGCTCGGCGCCCTGGTCGACAGCGCCGTGGTCGTGGTCACCGAACTCGTGGAGAACGCGGTGCGGCACGCGGCCTCTGCCCCCGTGGTGCGGTTGGAGTACCGCGGTGGCCGGCTCTCCGTCGCGGTGCGCGACGACAGCGCCGAACCGGTGTCGAAGCCGGACCCCGGCGCGACCCCGCCGGGCGGTGTCGGCCTGGCGATCGTGGACAGCCTCAGCCGGGTGTGGGGGTGTGCCCCGTGGCCGTCGGGCGGGAAGGTGGTGTGGGCGGTGCTGGGCTGATGCCTGGCGGGGAGGGGCCCGCCCCGGCTAGTAGCGTTCCCGGGGTGAGCGAACTGACGGTGCCGGACGAGGACTTCGAAGCAGTGCTGCGGTACCTGAAGGAGTCGCGCGGTTTCGACTTCACGGGCTACAAGCGCACCAGCCTCATGCGCCGCGTCCACCACCGGATGACGCAGGTCGGCATCGAGAACCACAGCGACTACATCGACCACCTCCAGGTCAACGCCGACGAGTTCAACGCCCTGTTCAACACCATCCTGATCAACGTCACCAGCTTCTTCCGCGACCCCGAGGCGTGGGACTACCTGCGCGACGAGGTGCTGCCGGCGCTGCTCGCCGAACGCGGCCCGGACGACCCGGTCCGGGTGTGGAGCGCGGGCTGCGCGTCGGGCGAGGAGGCGTACACCCTCGCCATGCTGCTGTCCGAGGCGCTCGGCCCCGAGCAGTTCCGGCACCGGGTGAAGATCTACGCCACCGACGTGGACGACGAGGCGCTCGCCCAGGCCCGGCAGGCCGTCTACGGCGAGCGCGAGCTCCAGCGCGTGCCGCCGGAGCTGGTGGCCAGGTACTTCGAGGCGCACAACGGCCGTTACGCGTTCCGCAAGGACCTGCGCCGCGCGGTGATCTTCGGCCGCAACGACCTCGTGCAGGACGCCCCCATCTCGCGGATAGACCTGCTGGTGTGCCGCAACACCCTGATGTACTTCAACCAGGAGACCCAGGCGAAGATCCTCGGCCGGTTCCACTTCGCGCTGACGCCGCGCGGCGTGCTGTTCCTGGGCAAGGCCGAGATGCTGCTCAGCCACGGCCGGCTGTTCGACCCGGTCGAGCTGAAGCGGCGGATCTTCCGCAGGACCAACGGCGTGGCGTCGGGCGTGGCGCCCTTCCTCGCCCACGCGTTCGTCCAGGACCGCCGCATCGACGTGGGAGGGCTGGACCAGTTGCGCGAGCACGCCTTCCTGGAGAGCCCCGTCGCGCAGGTGGTGATCGCCGGCGAGGAGGTGCTGGCCCTGGCGAACCGGCAGGCCGAGACGTTGTTCGGGCTCTCCGCCAACGACATCGGCCGGCCGCTGCGCGACCTCGACCTGTCCTACCGGCCGGTGGAGCTGCGCGCCCACGTGGAGCAGACCCGCGCCGACCGGCGGCCACTGCGGGTCAAAGAGGTCTCCTGGCACCGCCCCGGCAGCGAACCGGTGTGGTTCGAGGTGCAGCTCACCCCGCTGCTCGGGCCCGAGAACGTGGTCATCGGCATCTCGATCGTGTTCCACGACGTGACCACGGCCCGCCGGCTGCTCGACGACCTGGAGTACGCCAACCAGCAGCTCGAATCGGCCTACGAGGAACTCCAGTCCACGAACGAGGAGCTGGAGACCACGAACGAGGAGCTCCAGTCCACGGTGGAGGAGCTGGAGACCACGAACGAGGAGCTCCAGTCCACGAACGAGGAGCTGGAGACGATGAACGAGGAGCTCCAGTCGACCAACGACGAGCTCCAGACGATCAACGACGTGCTCCGGGACCGCACGCAGGAGCTGGACCAGGTCAACGAGTTCCTGGAGTCGATCCTCACGTCGCTGCGGGCCGGCGTGATCGTGCTCGACCCCGAGATGCGGGTCATCGCCTGGAACCGGGGCGCCGAGGAGCTGTGGGGCGTGCGGCAGGACGAGGCGCGGGGCGAGCACCTGCTCAACCTCGACATCGGGCTGCCCGTGGCGGAGCTGCGGCCGGTCGTGCGGCAGGCGCTGACGGACGCGTCGTTCATCACCGAGCTGAAGGTCGACGCGGTGAACCGCAAGGGACGCGAGGTGGTCGTGCGCGTGGTGTGCAGCTCGTTGCGCTCCAACGCGGGCGAGCCGAACGGGGCGATCCTGGTGATGGAGCAGAGCGGCTGAGCCGCTGATCGGGTGGAGCGGCTGAGCCGCTGATCGGGTGGAGCGGCTGAGCCGCTGGTGGGCGGGTCAGCCCACCACGCGGCGGATGACGCTGATCGGCCCGATGGACTCGATGTCCTGGATCTTCACCGGCACGCCCTCGGTGGAGGCGTGCACGGCGCGCAGCCCGTCGATCGCCATGGCCACGTGCGTCTGGCCCGGGTAGTAGATGACCAGGTCGCCGGCCCGGACGTCGTTGCGCGCCACCGACCGGCCGATCGTGGCCTGGCCGTAGGTGGTGCGCGGGATCGCGACGCCCACCGAGCGGTAGGCCGCCTGCATCAGGCTGGAGCAGTCCCACGTGTTCGGGCCGTTCGAGCCGAAGACGTACGGCTTGCCGCGCTCGCCGAGCGCGAAGGCCAGCGCCTGGCCGGCGGTGCCCGAGGGCACGTCGATGCGGCTCATGTCGCCCGCGTCGTTCAGCGCGGCCCGCTGCGCCGGGCTGAGCGCCCGGTACGCCTCGCGGGCCTCGTCGATCTGGCCGTCGAGCGCCGCCTTGCGCTGGTCGATCTCGGCGATCGCCTGGTTGGCGGTGTCGGTGGCCTCGACCGCGCGGCGGGCCGCGTCGTTCGCCCCGTCCACCGCGGCGCCGAGGCCCTGGAGGGCCTCGGCGTTGTCGCCGGCCAGCACGCCGAGCGCGGACATGCGGTTGAGGAAGTCCTGCTGCGAGTCGCTGACCAGCAGCGCCGACAGCTGGGTGAACCGGGCGCCCTCGAACGACGCCTCGGTGAGCAGGTCCACCTGGCCGCGCAGCGACTCCTGGGCCTGCTGCGCGGCGGTGAGGTCGCGGTTGGCCTGGTCGAGCGCGCCCTGGGCGGTGGACAGCTCGTCCTGCGCCCGCAGGTGCTCCTCGTTCAGCGCCTCGGCCTCGTGGGCGAGGTCGTTGTACCTCTTCAGGGCGTCCGACGCGGGGTCGGCCACGGCCGGGGGGAGCGGCAGCGCGCCGACCAGCGCGGTGACGGCGGTGACCGCCAGTGCCGCGCGGACGGTGCGCTGAGCGGGGTTCGACGCCACGGTCGCGCATCCTCCTGAAGCCGGTCGTGCCCCGAACGGGTTACCCACGGGCAGGTCGCGGTCAGGTTACGGAACGCGACCCCATTCGTCCATCAGGGGTCCCGCCGCAGTGGTGTGGTCACACCGTCAGGTGAGGCCGGACAGGTCCGTCCGGCCGCCGGGGTGGGTGACGGCACGGCCGGAGGCGCGGGTGGCCAGGCGGCCGGCCTCCTCCGGGGTGTCGCCGCGCACCAGGGCGACGGTCAGCGCGGCCACGAAGGCGTCACCGCCGCCGGTGGTGTCGACGACCTCCTCGTCGGTGAGCGGGACCACGGCGTCGCCCTCGCGCCACACCAGCACGTTCGCCTCGCCCGGCACCTCCAGGGCGACCACCGAGGGGCCGCGGCCCAGGAGGGCGCGCCCGGCGGCGAGGGCGTCGTCCACCGAGGCGATCCCCCGGTCCGCCAGGAGGCCGGCCTCCCGGTGGTCGGCGCGCAGGACGTCGGCCTCCGCGAGCAGTTCGTCGACCAGCCCGCCGGGGGCGCCGTCGAGCACGACGAGCCCCCGGGCGGCGCGGGCGGCGGCGAGGCAGGCGCCCGGTGGTTGTTGCAGCTGCACGACCACGGCGTCGGCCCCGGCCAGCACGGCCGACGCGGCCTCGACGTCCGCCGGCGTGAGCAGGCACGCGTCGGGCACGTCCTCCAGGTACCGGTACTCGCCGTCGTGCACGACGTCGACCATGAGGGCCGTGCGGGTGGCGGACCGCCGCACGACCTGACCCGTCGCTACGCCGTCCGCCGCGAGCCGCTCCACCAGGAGGTCGCCCTCGCGATCGTCCCCCACGACGCCGACGAGCACGGCCGTCGAGCCCAACCCGACGGCGTTCCGGGCGATGTTGGCACCCTTGCCGCCGAGCACTTCGCGGCGTTCCGACACCGTCGCCGACCCTCCCGCCGGGGGCACCTCGGGCACGACGAGCACCAGGTCACGGGCTACCTGACCGACCACCGCGATCCGCATGGTCGAGCGTTACCCGATCAGCACCAAATGAAACGGGTCGTTGACGGGCGGTCACGGGGGGTGCGATCGTATTTCTGGGAGCGCTCCCAGTCCGCGCCCACCAGATCACCGTCGATCTGAAGGAGACACCTTGCGACTCAAGCGCTTTGGGGCGTTGGCCGTGGCCGCGCTCGGCGTGGTCGGGTTCACCAGCGTGTTCGTCCAGTCCGGCACCGCGTTGGCGCACGGCTCGATGACCTTCCCCGCAAGCCGGACCTACGCGTGCTACGAGGACGGCAGGCTCGGCGGTGGTGGCGACCTGAACCCCACCAACCCGGCCTGCGCCGCGGCCGTCCAGATCGGTGGCAAGCAGCCGCTGTGGGACTGGTACGGCAACCTGATCAGCCAGGCCGGCGGCCGGCACCGCGACATCATCGCCGACGGCGACCTGTGCGGCCCGACCACCAAGTACGACGCCTACAACCTCGCGCGCTCCGACTGGCCCACGACGACGCTGACGGCGGGCTCGCGGATCACGTTCAAGTACAACGCGTGGGCGCCGCACCCCGGTACGTGGGACCAGTACGTCACCAAGGACGGCTTCGACCCGACGCAGCCGCTGAAGTGGTCGGACCTGGAGCCCGCGCCGTTCGACAGCATCACGAACCCGCCGCTGGGCAGCGGCGAGTACGCGTGGAGCGGCACGCTGCCGAACAAGTCCGGCCGCCACGTCATCTACTCGATCTGGCAGCGCAGCGACAGCCCCGAGGCGTTCTACAGCTGCTCCGACGTGGTCTTCACCGGCGGCGGCAGCGGCGGTGACACCCAGGCGCCCGGCGCCCCCGGCACGCCCACCGCGTCCGCGTCGTCGAACGCGGTGCAGCTGAGCTGGAGCGCGTCGACCGACAACGTCGGCGTCAGCTCCTACCAGGTGTTCCGGGAGGCGGGCGCGACCGACGTGCAGGTCGCCACCTCGACCGGCACCAGCGCCTCGGTCACCGGCCTCACCCCGAGCACCGCCTACCAGTTCTACGTGGTGGCGCGGGACGCGGCGGGCAACACCTCCGCGCCCTCGGCGCTGGTCCCGGTCACCACGACCGGCGGTGGCAGCGGCGAGCCCGGCGCGTGCTCGGTGACCTACAGCGTGCCGAGCAGCTGGTCCGGCGGCTTCACCGCGAACGTGTCGGTGAAGAACACCGGCACGAGCGCGGTCAACGCCTGGCAGCTGGCGTGGGACCTCCCGGCGGGCCAGGCCATCGGCCAGGCGTGGTCGGCGGACGTGGCGGTGGCGGCCGGTCGGGCCACCGCCAAGGGGAGCAGCTGGAACCAGAACATCCAGCCGGGCCAGACGGTGAGCTTCGGGTTCAACGGGACGTCGCAGGGGACGCCCGCCAACCCGACCGCGTTCACCCTCAGCGGCGCCACGTGCGCCACGGCGTGATGTTCGCCCGGTGCGCGGCCCTGGTCGCGCTCCTGGTGGGGTCGGTCGCCTGCTCCTCGGCGGCCGGCCCCACCACCACCCTCGGGTCCAACGCCCTGGGCCCGCCCCTGGCCACGCCCTCGCAGGTGGCCGAGTGGGTGCGGGAGAAGACCGGGCAGTGCGGTGACCCGGTGGCGCGCACGGCGGAGGAGTTCGCCGAGTTCGTCGGCCCGCTGCGGGCGAAGCTCTACGCGCCGTACGTGGCGGAGTGGGCGACCTGCGCGGCGGGCCCGTACGAGCGGCTCGGCCTGGTGGTCTTCCAGCGCGAGAAGCTGGCGGACTTCCAGCGGGCCTGGCAGGGGGCGCTGGCGAGCGGCGAGGTCTCCGACGACCCGGACTTCGGGTTCGGCAACGGCTTCGCGCTCAGCGGCACGCTCGGCCTGGAGCTGCTGGGGCTGCACACCCTGCGCTGCACACCGGTGGGTCCCGACGACGAGGTGGGGCACACGGTGCCCGCCGAGGCGCCGGGGTGCGTGTACTCGCAGCCCGAGGGGCACCACCACTAGAGGCGGCTCGTCAGCGTGGCGGGGCGGTGCTCTGACGCACCACCAGCGTGGTGGCAAGCTCGATTCGGCGGTGTTCGGGCTCTTCACCACGTGCCAGCGTGATGGCGAGACGGGTGCCCGCCGCGGCCATGTCCTGCAGCGGCTGCCGGACAGTGGTCAGCGGCGGGCCCACCCACTGCGCCACCGGGAGGTCGTCGAACCCGACGACGCTCAGGTCCTCGGGCACGCGCAGCCCCGCGGCCCGCGCGGCCTCGTACACGCCGAGGGCCTGGAGGTCGGAGCCCGCGAACACCGCGGTGGGCGGGTTCGGCAGGTCCAGCAGCGGCGCGAACTGCGCGCGCCCGGACTCGACGTGGAAGTCGCCGTAGCGCACCAGTTCCGGGTCGACCGCGAGTCCCGCGGTCTCCAGCGCCGCCCGGTAGCCGTCGACCCGGGCCCGGCTGCACAGCACGCGCTCGGGGCCGCCGATCATGGCGATCCGGCGGTGCCCCAGCTCGATCAGGTGGCGGGTGGCGGTCAGGCCGCCGTTCCAGTTGGTGGCCCCTATGGACGGCGTTTCCAGCTGCGGCTCGCCGATCGGGTCGACCACCACCACGGGGATGTCGCGGGCGCGCAGCTTGGCGAGCTGCTGCGAGGTCAGGTCGGAGAACACCGAGATCACGGCGAGCGGCTTGCGGGCGATCACGCCCTCCAGCCAGCCGTGGCCGGGGGTGAGGCGCCCCTGCGACTCGGAGAGCACGAGCGCGAGACCCTGTTCGGCGGCGACCTGCTCGGCGCCGCGGATGATCTCCAGCGCCCAGGCGCTCTCCAGTTCGTGGAACATCAGCTCCACGAGGTTGGACCTGCGCGACCGCTCGTCCGAGCGGCGCTGGTAGCCGTGCCGGCGGATGATGGCCTCGACCCGTTCCCGGGTGTGCGGGGCGACGTCCGCCCGGCCGTTCATCACCTTCGAAACTGTCGGTACCGAAACCCCGGCCTCCGCCGCGATGTCCGCGATGGTGATCTTGCCCGAGGCGGTGCCATCCGGAGATGACGGGTCGGCTTTGGTCGGCATGCAGGCAGTCTACGACAGGGGTATACCGCCGGGACCACGCAACATGAGGGCTCCACGAGCGGTGTGGCTCACGTTGACGCGCCTGCGGGGTCGAAAATGTCGAATAGTGAATCGAAAGTGTCGGGATTGTTAACCCGCTGGTCACGCAAGGTGGGGCGTGGCCGCTGGGAGAGTAGCGGCCACGCCCCTGGATCGCGGCGTGCTACTTGCCGAAACCGGCCGTCAGACCGCTGAGCAGGAACCTCCGGCCCATCAGGTAGACCGCGAAGATCGGCAGCACCGACAGCGTCACCGCCGCCAGCAGCGCCGGCACGTTCGTGCCGAACTGCCCGCGGAAGTCCCACAGGCCCAGCGTCAGCACGCGCGTCGACTCGGACTGCGTGAGCACCAGCGGGAACAGGAACCCGTTCCACGCGTTGAGCGCCGTGTAGACCACCACGGTCATGATCGCGGGCCGCGCCAGCGGCAGGACCAGCGACACGAGCACCCGGAACGGCCCGGCACCGTCGATCGCCTGCGCCTCGTACAGCTCGCGCGGGACGTCCCGCAGGCTGTTGGTCAGCACGAGCGTCGCCACCGGCAGCGCGAACGCCGCCGTCGGCAGGATGATCGCCAGCAGCGTGTCGTACAGGTTCATCCTGGTGATCAGCAGGTAGATCGGGATGATCGTGGCCTGCGCCGGGATCGCCAGGCCGATCAGCAGCAGGGTGAAGCCCCGCTGCACGAAACCGCTCGCGCTGCGGGCCACCGCGTAGGCGCACGGCACCGCGATGCACACGACGATCGCCACCGTCGCCGCCGTCACGACCACGTTGTTCAGCAGGTACTGGCCGAACCCGCCGGTGAGCACGGTGACGTAGTTGTCGAGGGTCAGCGCGTCCGGCACCGACCACGCGCTCTTGCCGAGGTACTCGCTGCGCGTGCGCAGCGACACCGTGACCAGGTACAGCAGCGGACCGAGGACGATCGCCAACCACACCAGGGCGAACAACCCGGCGGGCCAGTTGGGGCGGGACTTCACGAACCCTCCTGCTGACTGCTCATCGAGCGGAAACCGCTCCAGCGCATGACCGCCACCGACAGCGCCGTGCCGAGCACGACCAGCACGACCGCGATGGCGCTCGCGTAGCCCATCTCGAACCCGGCGAACCCGGTGATGTACATGTGCAGCGGCAGGATGCGGGTCGCGGTGCCCGGCCCGCCGTTGGTCAGGATCAGCACGGTGTCGAACGTGGTCAGCGAGCCGACCATCATCAGCACCGACGACGTGACGATCGTGTACCGCAGCTGCGGCAGCGTGATGTGCAGGAACTGGCCGAACCGGCTCGCCCCGTCGATCGTCGCCGCCTCGTACAGCGTCGGCGGCACCGCCCGCGCCGCGCCCTGGTAGAGCAGGGTGTGGAACGGGATGTACTGCCAGGAGATCACGAACACCACCGTGTAGATCGCGATGTCCGTGTCGCCGAGGAACTGCGGCCCGCCGACGAACGCGCCGAAGTTCGGGTCGAGCAGCACCTGCCACAGCAGCGCGATGGCCGCGGTGGACAGCAGGAGGGGCAGGAAGAAGATCGAGCTCAGCACCGCGCGCGACCGCTGCTTCCCGGCCGCCCAGACCCCGACCAGCAGTGCGATCGGGGTCTGGACGAGCCAGGAGACGACCATCAGCAGCACGGTCCGCCCCACGGAGGCGTGGGCTTCACCGTCCTCGACCAACCGGGTCCAGTTGTCGACCCCGTTGAGCGCGGGCGTGCCCAGGCCGTCCCACGCGGTGAAGCTCAGGTACACCACGATGACCATGGGCAGCGCCGCGAACAAGGCGAAGAACGCGAACGCGGGAACGGCGTACCAGCCCGAAGGCCGCTGGGACGACATCAGCGCGCGGCCACCGCGTCGACGAACTGCTGCGGCGAGACCTTGCCGAGGAAGAACTCCTGGAGCTGGGTCAGCATGAACGTGGCGTCGTCCGCGGGCAGGTCCTGGTCCCAGGACAGCTGGAAGTTCTTCGAGTCCAGCACCAGCTCGTAGATGAACGTCGCGTAGTCCGGGTTCGGCGACTTCTTCAGCGCCTCCTCCGCGCCCACGACCGGCGGCACGTCACCGGCCTCGACGAGCGCCTGGATGTAGGAGTCCTCGGTCAGCGTGGTGGTGACGAACTTCTTGGCCGCGTCGAGGTTCTTCGAGTCCGACGTGGCGGAGTAGAAGTTGCTCACGTTGCCGACGAGGTTCGCCGCGTCGCCCTTGCCGCCCGTGACGGACGGGAAGGCCACCCAGCCCAGCTTGTTCTGCTTGACGAAGTCCGGGCTCTGGTCGAGCTGGTTGGTGTACTCCCACGAGCCCATGAGGTGCATCGCGGCCTTGCCCTGCGCCAGGATCGTCGAGGCGCCGCCCGCGTCGTAGCCGACGGACGCGAAGTTCGAGCCGAACGCGCCCCGGTCGATCAGGTCCTTGAGCTTGGTCAGGGACTCGACGACGGCCGGGTCCTTCCAGCCCGCGGGGCCGTTGTCCCGGATGTTCTTGAACACCTCGGGGCCGGCGACGCGGTCGAGCACGTACTCGGCCCACATCAGCTCGGTCCACGCCTGCGAACCGGCCAGCGCGATCGGGGTGATGCCCTGCGCCTTGAACGTGTCGACCAGGGTCAGCAGCTCGTCCCACGTGGTCGGCGGCTGCGCGCCGGCCGCGGTGAAGACGTCCTTGTTGTAGAACAGCATCACCGGCTGCATGCCGCGCATCGGCACGCCGTAGACCTTGCCGTCCAGCTTCGCGCCGTCGAGCACGCTCGGGATGAACTTGTCCCGGACCGCCGCGTTCTCGTCCAGCACCGCGGTCAGGTCGGCGACCTTGCCCGCGTCGACGTACTCCTTGAGGTTGCCGCCGCCCCAGTTGAAGAACAGGTCCGGGGCCTGCGGCGACCCGATCGCGACGCGCAGCCGCTGCTTGTACGGGTCGTTGCCGAACGTCTCCAGCGAGGCGTTGCCACCGCCGGCCTTGAACGAGTCGATCGACTTCTGCTCGATCTTGTTGAGCACCGGGTCCTCCAGCGCCCACACCTTGAGCCCGTTCGCGGGGTCGGCCGGACCGGACGACCCACACGCGGTGCTCACTGCTGCCACGGCGACGAGCCCCATCGAGATGAGGGGACGCATCCATGAACGGCGGGACATGCGACCGCCACCCTTCTGCCACGCTGCGGAATTGTTCGTGGCATCGAAACATTTCGAAACATCCACGACTTGCGGAGAACCTAGACGGGTGCAGGACCCGTGTCAAGCATCACGCGCTGGCCTGTTGAGACGACATTTCTGCACTTCAGAGGCTCGGTCTTGTGTTTCGATCGAGTTTCGATACTATCGGCCGCATGCGTCGAGCCACGTTGGCCACGATTGCCGCAGCAGCGGGGGTGTCGCTCCCGACGGTGTCCAAGGTCCTGAACGGGAAGGACGACGTCGGCGCCGAGACCAGGGCGCGCGTGCGGCAGTTGCTCGCCGAGTACGACTACGTGCCGGTCGGGTCCCGGCGCGCCTCCGGGCACATGCTGGTCGACCTCGTGTTCACCGCCCTGGACAGCCCCTGGGCGGTGGAGATCATCCGCGGTGTCGTCGACACCGGGCTGCACGTCGTGGTGTCCTCCACGGACAAACCGCGCCGGCACACCTCGTGGGCCGCGTCGCTGGTGGAGGCCCGCCGCGCCGGCGCGCTGCTGGTCACCTCGCAGCTGACCGCCGCCGACCGCCGCGTGCTCGCCAACTCGCGCATCCCGGTCGTCGTGATCGACCCCGTCGACCTCCCCCAGCCGAACGTGCCCAGCGTCGGCGCCACCAACTGGGCGGGCGGCCTGTCCGCCACCGAACACCTGCTGCGCCTCGGCCACCGCCGGGTCGGCGTCATCGGCGGACCCGCCGGGATGCTGTGCAGCCGCGCGCGCGTCGACGGCTACCGCGCCGCGCTCGACCGGGCGGGCATCGCCTTCGACCCGGAGCTCGTCCGGCACGGCGACTTCAAGCACGAGGGCGGTTTCCGGCGCGCGGCTGAGCTGCTCGCGATGCCCGACCGGCCCACCGCGATCTTCGCGGGCAACGACGAACAGGCGCTCGGCGTGATCGAGGCGGCCCGCGTCGCGGGGCTCTCCGTCCCGCACGACCTGAGCGTGGTCGGCTTCGACGACTTACCGGTGGCGGTGTGGTCCTCGCCCGCTCTCACGACCGTGCGCCAGCCGCTCACGGAGATGGGTCGCCACGCGGGGCGCATGCTCGCCGACCTCATCGCGGGGCGCCCGGTGGAGACCGAGCGCGTCGAGCTGGCCACCGAACTCGTCGTCCGATCGTCAACGAAGGAGCCGCCGTGCTGAACCCCTGGGCCGATCCCGGAAGGCCGACCGCGGAGCGCGTCGCCGCACTGCTGGCCGAGCTGACCCTGGAGGAGAAGCTGGCCCAGCTGGTCGGTGTGTGGGTCGGGATCTCGGAGGGGGAGGAGGTCGCGCCCGCGCAGCACGAGTTCGCCGAGCCGCTGCCGCCGTGGGACGAGCTGACCAAGCCCGGCCTCGGCCAGCTGACCCGCGTGTTCGGCACCGGCCCGGTCGACCCCCTGGTGGGAGCCCGGGTGCTCGCCGAGACCCAGCGCAAGCTCGTCGCCAACACCAGGTTCGGCATCCCCGCCGTGGCGCACGAGGAGTGCCTGGCCGGGTTCACCGCCTGGCAGGCGACGGTGTTCCCCGTCCCCCTGTCGTGGGGCGCCTCGTTCGACCCCGAGTCGGTCGAGCGGATGGCCCGCGAGGTCGGCCTCGTGATGCGCGACGTCGGCGTCCACCAGGGCCTGGCCCCGGTGCTCGACGTGACCCGCGACCCGCGGTGGGGGCGCACCGAGGAGACCATCGGCGAGGACCCCTACCTCGTCGGCCTCGTCGGCGCGGCCTACACCCGCGGCCTGGAGTCCAGCGGGATCGTGGCCACCCTCAAGCACTTCGCGGGCTACTCGGCCTCCGTCGGCGGGCGCAACCACGCCCCCGTGCGCATGGGGCCGCGCGAGTTCGCCGACGTCGTGCTGCCGCCGTTCGAGATGGCCCTGCGGCTGGGCGGCGCCCGGTCCGTCATGCACTCCTACGCCGAGGTCGACGGCGTGCCGCCGGCCGCGGACCCGACCCTGCTGACCGACCTGCTGCGCGGGCGCTGGGGCTTCGACGGCGTCGTCGTCGCCGACTACTTCGGCGTGTCCTTCCTGGAGACCGCGCACGGCGTCGCGGGGTCGCCGGGCGAGGCCGCCGCGCTCGCGCTCACCGCGGGCGTGGACGTGGAGCTGCCCAGCGTGCGCTGCTACGGCGAGCCGCTGGCCGAGCTGGTGCGCTCCGGCGTCGTGGACGAGGCGCACGTGGACCTCGCGGTGACCCGCGTGCTCACCCAGAAGTGCGAGCTGGGCCTGCTGGACGAGGGCTGGGACCCCGAGTCGCCCGCCGTGAAGCGCGGCGAACCGGTCGACCTGGACCCGCCCGCGCTGCGCGACCTGGCCCGCACGATGGCCGAGCGGTCCGTGGTGCTGCTGGACAACGCGGCCGGCGTGCTGCCGCTGCGCGCGTCCGAAATCGCTGTCGTGGGGCCGTGCGCGGACGACCTGCTCGCGCTCATGGGCTGCTACGCGTTCCCCAACCACGTGGGCGTGCAGCACCCGGACGTGCCGCTGGGCGTGGAGATGCGCACCATGCTGGAGGCCGTGCGGGCGGAGTTCCCGGACGCCACCGTGACCACCGCGCGCGGCTGCGAGGTGTCCGGCGACGACCGGTCCGGCATCGCGGAGGCGGTCGAGGTCGCGCGCGGCGCGGACGTGGTGCTGGCCGTGCTCGGCGACCGCGCGGGCCTGTTCGGGCGCGGCACGTCCGGCGAGGGCTGCGACGCGGACGACCTGTCCCTGCCCGGCGTGCAGGGCGAGCTGCTGGACGCGCTGCTGGCCGCCGGCAAGCCCGTCGTGCTGGTCATGCTCGCCGGCCGCCCCTACGCGCTGGGCGGCTACGAACCGGCCGCCGTCGTGCAGGCGTTCTTCCCCGGCGAGGAGGGCGCGGGCGCCGTCGCGGGCGTGCTGAGCGGGCGGGTCAACCCGTCGGGCAAGCTGCCCGTCCAGGTCCCGCGCGGCTCCGGCGCGCAGCCGACCACCTACCTGCACCCGAAGCTGGGCGCGGCGGGCGGGGTCAGCTCGGTCGACCCCACGCCGCTCTACCCGTTCGGGCACGGGCTGTCCTACACCTCGTTCGAGCTGACCGGCTTCGAGTCGGCCGACGAGCTGCCCAGCGACGGCGAGGTCGAGGTGTCGTGCCTGGTGCGCAACACCGGTGACCGGCCCGGCGCGGAGGTCGTGCAGCTGTACCTGCACGACCCGGTCGCCTCGGTGACGCGGCCCGTGCGCGAGCTGGTCGGGTTCGCCCGGGTCGAGCTGGACGCGGGGGAGGAGCGGCGGGTGTCGTTCCGGCTGCACGCCGACCGCACCTCGTTCACCGGCCGCGACGGTCGCCGCGTCGTGGAGACCGGCGACCTGACCCTGCTCGTCGGCTGCTCCAGCACCGACGTCCGCTGGGAGGGCACCGTGCGGGTGACGGGCGGGAACCGGTACGTCGGCCACGACCGGGTGCTCGTCACGCCGGTCGCGGTGTCGGCGCCGTGAGCTGGTCGTGGACGTTCGAGGCCCCGGGCCGAGCAACCCGGGGTCCCCGGTGATCAACCGGGTCCACTGACCGGGCTGGGTCGTGGGAGGGCTATGGCGGTGGCCCTCCCACGACTCGCCCACCGAACCTCAGAGGTGCGCGCGCAGGTGCCGCAGCTTGCGCTCGTCGTGCACCCTCGGGGTGGTGTGACCGCTGAACGGGAACACCGCCATCTCCTTCGGCGCGGTGATCTCGTTGTAGGCCGCGTACACGGTGGACGGTGGGCACGTCTCGTCCATCAGGCCCACGCTCAGCAGGCAGGTCGCCGTGATGCGGCGGGACAGCAGCGCGCCGTCCACGTAGCGCAGGGTGTCGAGCGCCTGCGGGATCAGGTCCACGTGCTGGGCCAGGAACTTCGAGATCTCCGCGTACGGCTCGGCGCCGGTGATCGTGATGGCCCGCTGGAAGTCGCACAGGAACGGCACGTCCGCCTGGCACACCTTGACCGCCTCGCCGCCCAGCGCCGCCGCGGCCAGCGCCAGGCCGCCGCCCTGGCTGCCGCCGGACACCGCGAGCCGCGCCGGGTCCACGCCGTCCAGCCCCGCCGCCACCTCGACCGCCCGCGCCGCGTCGACCATCAGGCGCGTCACGTAGTACGTCTCGGGCGAGGCGATGCCGCGGGTCATCACGCCGGGGTGCTCGGGGCCCGCGAACCCGGAGTCGGCGGTCGCGCCGAGCGTCCACCGCCCGCCCTGGCCGCGGGTGTCCATCACGAACACCGCGTACCCGGCGGCGGGCAGCAGCGCGTGCTCCGAGGGCAGGCCGCGCCCGCCGCCGTAGCCGATGAAGCACACCACCGTCGGCAGCGGCTCGTCGCCCGTCCCGGCGGGGCGGATGTACCAGCCGCGCACCCGGTCGCCGCCGTAGCCCGAGAACTCCACGTCCCACACGGGCAGCGGGCCGTAGGCGTCCGCCGCGTACGGGGAGAGCACCGGCGGCCGGGCGGCGGCGCGCGCCTCCTCCAGCCGGGACTTCCACCACAGGTCCAGGTTGTCGGGTTCCGCGGTGGAGGTCCGGTACTGCGCCAGTTCCCGCTCGGAGAGGTCGAACCAGGGCACGGTGGTCCCCTTTCCAGATGATCCGTTAAGCGCTTAATCACCCTACCGGGCAAGGCGTGCCGCGCCGCGGCTAGACTTGATGATCACGTGCAGTGAGGAGGCGCGGGTGCGAGCCAAGCGTCCGACCATCTCGGACATCGCCAAGGCCGCGGGCGTGTCCACCGGCGCGGTGTCCTACGCGCTCAACAACCGGCCGGGCGTCTCCGAGCCCACGCGGCGCCGGATCATGGACATCGCCGACCGCCTCGGCTGGGTGCCCAGCAGCGCCGCGCGCTCGCTGTCCGACGGCCGCGCCAACGCCATCGGCCTGGTCGTGGACCGGCCCGCCCGGGTGATCGGCGTCGAGCCGTACTTCATGCAGCTCATCTCCGGCATCCAGGGCGCGCTCGCGGGCGGGCCGACGTCGCTGCTGCTCCAGGTCACCGACAACTCCGCCGCCGAGCTGGCCGCCTACCGGCGCTGGTGGGGCGAGCGGCGGGTGGACGGCGTGCTGCTGGTCGACCTGGTGGAGGACGACCCGCGGGTGGAGCTGGTGCGCGAGCTGCACCTGCCCGCCGTCGTGCTGGGCGAACCGGTCGTGCCGGACCTGCCGTGCGTGTGGACCGACGACGAGGTCGCCGTGGTCGAGGTGCTGGAGTACCTCGTGGCGCTCGGGCACCGGCGGATCACGCGGGTGGCGGGGCCGACGAGGTTCGTGCACACCCAGACCCGGTCGCGGGCGTTCACCGAGGCCGCGGCGCGGCTCGGCCTCGACGAGGCCCGGGTCGTGCACGCGGACTACTCCGACGAGGCCGCCGCCCGCGTGACGCGGCGCGTGCTGACCGGTGGCGCGCCGCCGACCGCGCTGGTGTTCGACAACGACGTGATGGCGGTGTCCGCGCTCGGCGTCGCCCACGAGCTGGACCTCACCGTGCCCGACCAGCTGTCCCTGGTGGCGTGGGACGACTCGGCCCTGTGCCGGCTGGTGCGGCCCGCGCTGTCCGCCGTCCGCCGGCCGATCGCCGAACGCGGGGCCGCCGCCGTGCGCCTGCTGCTCGACGTCGTCGGCGGCGCCCCGACCGAGCAGGTCAAGACCTCCGACCCCGAACTGGTCCCGCGCTCCAGCACCGGCCGCGCGCCCGGCGCCTGACCGGGGGGGCCGACCCGTCGAGACGGGGGTCTCGACGGGACGGGGTTCTTCGTAGGACACTGGCGGTCCGCGTCTGGGAGCGTTCCCAGACGTGACGGTGGGTCGTGCGCTGAAGTGCCTCTGACCAGCGAAGACTTGCGAAACCCATGGTTGACTCTTAAGCGGTTAATTGCTTTGGTGTGGGAGTCCGCCCGCGGGCGGGTGCGCTGCCCCCGCGCTCGCTTCTGTCAGTGTCGACAACCACGCGAGGTACATCCCATGCGCAAGCGATTCGCCCTGGTCGGCGCAGCCGTCGCCGCCCTGGTCCTCTCCCTGTTGACGGTGGGGCCGCCCGCACAGGCGGCCACCGGCTTCACCGTGAGCAACGGGCGTCTCCTCGACGCCAACGGCAACGACTTCGTCATGCGCGGCGTCAACCACGCGCACACCTGGTACACGAGCACGACCACGCAGGCGTTGAAGGACATCAAGGCCCTCGGGTCCAACACCGTCCGCGTCGTGCTCAGCTCCGGCGACCGGTGGACGAAGAACGACACCGCCGACGTCGCCAACGTCATCTCCCAGTGCAAGGCCAACAAGCTGATCTGCGTGCTGGAGGTGCACGACACCACCGGCTACGGCGAGCAGAGCGGCGCCGTCACGCTCGCCCGCGCCGCCGAGTACTGGCTGAGCGTCAAGAGCGCCCTGGTCGGCCAGGAGAAGTACGTCATCGTCAACATCGGCAACGAGCCGCACGGCAACACCGGCTACCAGAACTGGACCAACGACACCAAGGGCGCGATCCAGGCCCTGCGCAACGGCGGCCTGACCCACACGATCATGGTGGACGCGCCGAACTGGGGCCAGGACTGGGCGTTCACCATGCGCGACAACGCCGCGTCCGTCTTCGCCGCCGACACGCTGAAGAACACCGTGTTCTCCATCCACATGTACGGCGTGTTCGACACGGCCGCGGAGGTCAACGACTACCTCAACCGCTTCGTGACCGCGAAGCTGCCGATCGTCGTGGGCGAGTTCGGCCACGACCACTCCGACGGCAACCCCGACGAGGACACCATCTTCGCCACCACCCAGTCGCTCAAGCTGGGCTACCTGGGCTGGTCGTGGAGCGGCAACGGCGGCGGCGTCGAGTACCTCGACATGGTCACCGACTTCAACGCCGCGCAGCTGACGTCGTGGGGCCAGCGGATCTTCAACGGCGCCAACGGCATCAAGGCCACCTCGAAGGAGGCCAGCGTCTACGGCGGCGGCGGCGACCCGACCGACACCACCCCGCCGAGCGCGCCCGGCACCCCCGCCGCCTCCGGCGTCACGTCCACCTCGGCGACCCTGACCTGGTCGGCCGCCACCGACGACGTCGGCGTCACCGGCTACGACGTGGTCCGCGTCAGCGGCTCCACCGAGACCGCCGCGGGCAGCTCCGCGACCACCTCCACCACCGTCGGCGGCCTGTCGGCGGGCACCGCGTACACCTTCGCCGTGTACGCGCGGGACGCGGCGGGCAACCGCTCGACCCGCTCCGGCACCGTCACCGTCACCACGCGGACCGGCGGCGGCGACCCGGTCGGGACCTGCGCGGTCACCTACAAGGTCACCGGCCAGTGGCAGGGCGGCTTCCAGGGCGACGTGAAGGTCGCCAACACCGGCACCGCCGCGGTCAACGGCTGGACGCTGCGCTGGACGTGGGCCAACGGCCAGACCGTCACCCAGTCCTGGGGCGCCACCACGACCCAGTCCGGCAGCGCGGTCAGCGCCGCGAACGCGGCGTACAACCCGGCGATCCCCGCGGGCGGCTCGGTGAGCTTCGGCTTCATCGGCTCGTGGACCGGGACCAACTCCGCGCCCACGTCGTTCGCGCTCAACGGCGCGACCTGCGCCACCGCCTAGGGGGCGGCGATGTCATCGAGGAACACCGCCCTGGCGGCGCTGTTCGCGGCGCTCGCCGCGCTCGTCGGCGTCCTGGTGGCCGCACCCGGGCAGGCGGCCGTGCAGGCCGCCGCCCCGACGCGGATCATGGCGCTCGGCGACTCCATCACCGGGTCGCCGGGCTGCTGGCGGGCCCTGCTCGACCGCGACCTGCGGGCCGCCGGGCACACCGACGTCGACTTCGTGGGCACGCTCAACCCGGACGGCTGCGGGTTCGCCTACGACGGCCAGCACGAGGGCCACGGCGGGGCGCTCGTCACCGCGGTCGCCGAGCAGAACCAGCTGGTCGGCTGGCTGGCCGCGTCGAACCCGGACGTGGTGCTCATGCACTTCGGCACCAACGACGTGTGGAGCGCCCGGCCCGCGGCGACGATCCTGGCCGCCTACGGCAAGCTCGTGGACCAGATGCGGGCGGACAACCCGTCGATGAAGGTCCTCGTCGCCAAGATCATCCCGATGGCGGCGAGCGCCTGCGCCGAGTGCCCGCAGCGGGTGGCCGACCTGAACGCGGCCATCCCGGCCTGGGCGGCGGCCAAGTCCACCGCGGTCTCGCCGGTCACCGTCGTCGACCAGTGGACCGGCTTCTCCACCGGCACCGACACCTACGACGGCGTGCACCCGAACGCCTCGGGCGACCGGAAGATCGCCGACCGGTGGCTGCCGGCCGTGGTGGCCGCGTTGAACGGCACCACGCCCACGTCCACCACGACGTCCACCACCACGACCACGACGACCACCACCACGACGACGACGACCACCCCGCCGGTGGGCGGGTGCG
This sequence comes from Saccharothrix sabaoui, assembly GCF_051756985.1. Taxonomy (NCBI): domain Bacteria; kingdom Bacillati; phylum Actinomycetota; class Actinomycetes; order Pseudonocardiales; family Pseudonocardiaceae; genus Saccharothrix; species Saccharothrix sabaoui. The sequence goes on along the minus strand of NZ_JBPKJK010000020.1, from coordinate 38,478 downwards.
CCGCCGAGGTCCGGGTCGCCAACCAGTGGCCGGGCGGCTTCTCGGCGGAGGTCACCGTGCGCAACGCCGGCACGACCGCGACCCGCGGCTGGTCGGTGCGGTTCGAGGTCAGGCCCGGCATGACCGTCACGCAGGGCTGGAACGGCGCGTTCGGCCAGAGCGGCACCACCGTGACGGTGGGCAACGCGTCCTGGAACGGCGCGCTCCAGCCCGCGGGCACGGCCAAGGTCGGGTTCAACGGCAGCGGCGACGCGACGGGCTGGGCCCCCACCCCGGTCTGCTCCGCGTCCTGACGAGGACGGGTGCCCGCGGTCGCGCGACCGCGGGCACCCGCCCCCGACGTGCCCCGCCCGACGTGGTGGTCCGCGTCGCGCCCGCTCCCGCAGGGCGGTGCCGGCGTTGGAGTACGGTTCCGTGCGCAGGCCCGGCGGTGTTCCCCGGGATCGTCCTCGGGTGTCTCGGTGGGTGTGGATGCGCTTGCTCAGGTCGTGCTACCGCTGGTTCCTCGCCCACGTGCCCGGCGGTCCGGTGCGCGGCCCCGTGGTCGGGCTGGTGGCGCTGCTCGTGCTCAACGCGGCCCTGGCGCTCGCACCCTGGTCCACCGCCACCCGCGTGTCGGTCGCCGTCGTCCCGCTGGTGGCCGCCGGCCTGGCCCTGGTGGCGTACCGGGTGAACTCCGGCGTCCTGGAGCGGCACCGCACGCTGCTGGCCCACTACGCCGACGTCATCCACGACGAGCTGCAACCGCACGTGCACATCGTGGCCTGGGAGGAGCGGGCGACGCTCGCCGCCAACGGCGACGCCGAGGTGGCGGTGACCGTGACCGCCACGCCGTCCGCGGACGGGGTGCGCGTGCTGCGCCTGCGGTTCCAGGCGGGCTGGGACCAACCCGAGGCGCAGCGGTCGCTGGTGAAGGCCGTCGTGCGCGGCGTGCTGGTCGACGAGCGGCCCGGCGCCCGGTTCGCGGTGTCCACCTCGTGGCGGGAGGACGGCCGGTTCGACCTCGCCGTGCACTTCCAGGAGCCGATCCCGGCGGGCAGCGAGCTGCGGGTCGTGGTGGCCCTGTTCTGGCCGGGCAAGTGCGCCCCGCTGATGAGGTTCGGCGAGCCGGACGCGTTCGCCTACCGCTTCGCCGGCAGCGTGCCCCACGTCTCGCTCGCCCTGCGCCTCCCACGCGGGGTCGACGTGTTCTACGACGCCCTGGGCTTCGACCGGGGCGAGTCGGGTTTCGTCCTGGAGTCCACGCGGTCGCCCGCCGACCGGACCGAGGTGGTGTTCACCGCGACGGACCTCCAGGCCGACCGGCGGGTGGGCGTGCGCCTCGACGTCGTGTGACGGCGAGAACGGCGAGCTGGTCGACGCCCAGGGGCTGTCCGGGCCCGAGCCGGCCAAGACCGTCGTGTCCACCGGCTCCGGCGCGCCCGTCGTCACCGACGGCCCGTTCCCGGAGTCCGAGGAGCTGCCGGCGGGCTACCGGCTCGTCGACACCACGCCCGAGCGCGCGCTGGAGACCGCGGCCAAGGCGTCGGCCGCGCCCGGCCCGAACCACGAGCCCGCCGGAGCAGCGCTACCCGCCGGCCGAGGCGGCCGAACCGGCGCCGTGACCGCCCGTGCCCCGCGTAACCTGGAAGGGGGTGATCGTGGTGACGGAGCGCAAACCCGCCGGGGTCGGGTTCGAGACGTGGGTCGAGCGGCAGATCCGCGAGGCGCAGGAGCGGGGCGAGTTCGACGCCCTGCCGGGCGCGGGCAAGCCGTTGAGCGGGTTGGACCGGCCGCACGACGAGCTGTGGTGGGTCAAGGAGAAGCTGCGGCGCGAGGAGGGCACGGCGCTGCCGCCGACCCTGCTGCTGCGCAGGGAGGCGGAGGCCGCGCGGGAGGCCGCCCGGCGGGCGTCGTCGGAGGCCGAGGTGCGCCGGGTCGTGGCCGCGATCAACGCGAGGATCGAGGACGCGATCCGCAAGCCGATGTCCGGGCCGCCGCTCAACCTCGTGCCGTTCGACGTGGAGGTCGTCGTGGCGCGCTGGCGGGCCGAGCGCCCGGCCTGAGACCGGTGGGGGCTCCCGGTCGGGGGCCCGCGGTCACGCGCCGGCCGCGTCCAGGAGCGCCTCGGCGGTCCGGGTGCCCAGGCCGGCCAGGGGCGCGGCGCGGAGCACGGCGTGCGCGGACGCGCCGTCGAAGACCAGCGTCAGCTGCGCGGCCAGGGCCTCGGGGTCGGCGACGCCGGCGGCGCGCAGCTCGGCGGCGAAGAAGTCCGTCAGGGCGCGCTTGTGGCGGCGGGCCACGGTGTTCGCCGGGTGGGCGGCGTCCTTCAGCTCCGCGGCCGTCGCGACCATCGGGCAGCCGTGGTAGGTCGGTTGGCCGCTCAGCTCGTCCTGCCGGCGGAACACGTGCAGGACGCGGTCGCGCGGGGTGCCGCCGGGGGGCGGGAGCAGCAGCGCCTCGTAGCCGGGCGCGCGGCGGTCGAGGCTGGCCGCGATCAGCTCGTCCTTGTTCGCGAACAGCTGGTACATCGAGCGCTTGGAGACGCCCGCCGCCCTGCACAGCGCGTCGACGCCCACGCCGACGCCCTCCCGGTAGAACAGCTCGCCCGCCGCGTCGAGCAGGCGGTCGCGTGGAGAGGTCACGACCCCAGGCTACCTGGCGGTTTGCCAGGAGGAAACCGATCGGTCTACAGTCGGTGGAAACCGATCGGTTTCCATCACGCGGAGGATGTCATGACCACCATCAGCGGAGCGATCGCCCTCGTCACCGGCGGCAGCCGGGGCATCGGCAAGGCCCTGGTCGAGGGCCTGTACGAGCGGGGCGCGGCGAAGGTCTACGCCACCGCCCGCGACCCGCGCTCGGTCACCCACCCCGACGCCGTGCCGCTCGCCCTGGAGGTGACCGACCCCGACTCGGTGGCCGCCGCCGCCGCGCTCGCGGGCGACGTCACGATCCTGGTCAACAACGCGGGCGTGGCGCTCGGCGCGTCCTTCCTGGACTCGCCGCTGGAGGACGTCCGCCGCGAGTTCGAGACCAACTTCTACGGCCCGCTGAACACGGCCCGCGCCTTCGTGCCGATCATCGAGCGCAACGGCGGCGGCCACCTGCTCAACGTCGCCTCCGCCCTGTCCTGGGCCGCGCTCAGCGGCGCGTACAGCGCCTCCAAGGCCGCGCTGTGGTCCCAGACCAACTCGCTGCGCCTCGACCTGCTGCCGCGCGGCATCCGGGTCACCGGCCTGCACGTGGGCTACGTCGACACCGACATGACCGCCTCCGTCGACGCGCCCAAGAGCGACCCGCGCGACGTCGCCGCGGCGGCCCTCGAAGGCATCGAGGCCGACGCCTTCGAGGTGCTGGCGGACGACGTGTCGCGGCACGTGAAGGCCGCCCTGTCGCAGGACGTCTCGGTCCAGTACCCGGCCCTCGTGGGCTGAGCCGCCGGCCCCGGCCCGGCCTACCCCGCCCGGTCGACGGACGGCACGGGGGAGGGGGCGGCCGACGGGGTGGCCAGCCGGGCCAGCCGGTGCCGCCACAGCGCGCCGGGCCGGCCGGCCCGCCCGGTGGCGACCGCGGCGAGCGCCTGCGTGCCGATCACCGCGGAGGTGATGCCGTCCGCCTCGTCGCGCAGGTCCAGCCCCGGCACCAGCTCGCCCGCCCGCTCCGCCCGGCCCAGCAGGTCGCGCACGACGGCCGCGAGGCACGCCACGTGCACGCCCGCCAGCAGGTCGAACAGCTCGCCGGTGAACAGCAGCCGCACGCCGACGCGCACCACCCGGTCGGTCCGCGCGAGCCCGTTCATCCCGTCGGTCAGCTCCACCAGCGTGGCCAGCGGTCCCGTGCCGCGCCGCTCGATCGCCTCGCGCACCTCGTGCCACCGGCGGAAGTACTCCTCGACCACGGCCACCGCGAGCGCCTGCTTCGACGGGTAGTGCCGGTACAGCGCGCCCTTGGTGACCGACACCCGGCGGCACACGGCGTCCAGCGACGTCGCGTCGTACCCGTCGCGGTCGAACAGCTCGATGCCCGCGGCGACCAGCGCGGCCCTGGTGCGGCTTCCCTGCGCGCGGTCGCTCACGTGGGTCCTCGCCTTCTCCGAAGGTCGGTTACCCACCGTAAACAATTGCTACGTTCCGGTCAACGAGGCGGGGTCATCCGCAGCACGGCGCACACCTCGGGCCGCGCCAGGGCCGGCAGCCACGAGCGCCACAGCCGGACCACGCCGGTGGTGGCCGCGTCCAGCCCGTCGACGGCCCTCGACATCAGGTGCACGCCGACCAGCTCGGCGACGATGCCCTCCGCGCACGCGGGCAGGTTCACGTCGTCGCGCAGCTCGCCCAGCGCCGCCGCGCCGCGCAGCAGGTCGTGCACCGCCGAGGTCCACTGGCCGACCCGGCGCTCCGCGACGTCCTCGCAGACGGGTGACTGGAACATCAGCCGCCGCTCGACCTCCTGGCCGCGCTGCGCCGCGTACCCCAGGTCCACCAGCACCTGCAACGGGCTGCGGTGCAGGCGCTGCAACCGCCCGCGCGTGCGGGCCCACTCCGCCGCCCGCGCGTCGAGCACCGCCACGGCGAGCGCCTTCTTGGAGCCGAAGTGCCCGTACAGCGCGCCTTTCGTGACGCCGGCGCGCTCGCACACCTCGTCCACGGTGGCCCGCACGTAACCCTCGCGCTCGAACACCTCGGTCGCCGCGGCGACCAGCGCCTCGCGCGTCGTCACCCGCGTCTGCGCGTCCACCGGGCGACCGCCGCGGCGCGTTCGAGGTCGCGCGCGGGGGTGTCGAGCACCCGGCCGAGCCACGCCCGCCAGTACGGACCGGGGATGCGCTTGCCGCGCTCCCACCGGGACACCTCCTCGCGGGTGACGCTCGCGTTGCCCGACGCGGCGTGCAGCCGCGCCGCGAGGTCGTGCTGCGTCAGCCCGCGCCCGCGCCGCAGTTGCGGGATGAGCTTGCTGATCGGCTGCGGTTCATCCGGCACGGCGACACCTTTCCTCGGCTGGGCTCGGGGGGCGCGGTCGTCATCCTGGCACCGATCGGTGCGGCCATTTCGGTGATACCGGGGGAACATCGGCCCCGTCGAGCGCCGAGGCGAGCGCCAGCGTGTCCGCGTAGAGGCGGAATTCGCTGATCAGGTCGTGTCGCACGGAGAGGGACAGCGCGAAGTCGAACGACCGGGATTGGTCGCTCACGTGCAGGCGCGCGTGCAGCTGCCCGGTCAGCACGGCGTCCACGCCGTTGGCGACGAGCGCGCGCGTGGTGATGCCGGTCAGGTCGAACGCGCCGAGGAACCCCAGGAAGAACGCCTCGACCTCGCGCGTGGACCGCACTCGTGCGGGCCAGGGCGCGCCCGGCACCGGCGCGGTCCACCAGCGCACGTCGGGCGTGAACAGCCGGGCGGCGCCCGCCGCGTCGCCGGCGGCCCACCGGGCGACCAGCCGCTCCACCGCCGCCGTGACGCCGCCTAGCACCGGGCCGCCGCGTGCTCGGCGGGGGTCGTCGGCGTCACGCGTCCAGTCTCGTGCGCGGACGGGCCCGCGCAAGGGGCCAGTGCGCGGGCGGGGCGCACGGCCGGCGCGCGAACCGGTGCGCACGGCGGGAACCGGGGCGGGCTCGTCCGGCATCCGGGTGGTACCGCGCGTGGTCCGTTCCGGGTGGTACCGGTCGCCCCCCGAACGGGTATCCCGGGTGCGCGGCGCCGAGGCGCCGTCCCGGACCCGCGACGCCTGCGAGGTGTGCCATGGCGGATCGACGACACGTCCCTGCCCGGATCGGCGTCCCCGACGTCGTGGCGCTGGAGGAGGAGACCGGCCGGTTGCGCGCCGTGGACTACGAGCGGGGCGGCGGCGCCTGCCGGGACGCGGTGGTCGGGGCGGCGGCGCGGAGCGGCGCGATGCTGCGCGCGGACGCCACCGACGCGGTGCGCCGCAGGCTGCTGGTGGCGCTGGCCGACCTGCACAACCTGGCCGCGTGGACGTGCTTCGACACCGGGCTCGACGCGACGGCGCTGCGGCACTGGCGGCGCGCCGCGGAGCTGGCCGCGCGGGCGGGCAACCAGGACCTGGTGGCGAACGTGCACTACCGGATGGGCCGGCTGAGGCTGCACCGCGGCGCGGCCGCCGCCGCGTTGAGCTGCTTCGAGCAGGGCGTGGCGGCGGCGCGGCGGGCCGGGTCCGACCACGCGGTGGCGATGCTGTTCGCGAACCAGGCGTGGGCGTTCGCGGCCCTGGGCGACGGCGAGCGGGCGCTGCGGCGGCTGCGGCGGGCGCACGACGCGTTCGCCGCGAGCACGCCGGAGGCCGCCGCCGCGTGGGCGAGGTTCTTCGACGAGACGGACCTGTCCGCGCTGAGCGGCATGGTGCACTCGGAGCTGGCGCGCACGGTCGACCCGGCGCACTCCGCGCCGGCGATCCGGGACCTCACCGCGGCGGTCGTCGGCTACCCGGAGGAGATGACCCGGAGCCGGACGTTCGGCCTCATCGCCCTCACCGGCAACCACCTGCTGGACAACGACTTCGACCACGCCGCCGCCGTCGGCGACCGGGCGCTCGCGCTCGCGGTCGAGGTCGACTCGGCGCGGGTGGTCGACCGGCTGCGGCCCGTCGGCCGGCTCGCCGAGAGCTACCGCCGCGACCCCGACGCCCGGGAGCTGGCCGGGCGGATCGCCGAGTTCCCGATGGAGCCCTGACCCGCCGACCCCACCACGCGGCCGTCGAATTCGATTCGAATTCGACGGCCGTTCGACATCGTCGTTCGAATGACCGTCGAAACGAATCACGTCGTTGACGCGTGGCGAACATCGACGTAATACTCTGTTCGCACTTCTGGATAGCGTTCACACATATGAATGATCTTGCCGGGGAAAGGCTCCTCGCCATGCGAACCCTCAGTACCGCGCTCGTGCTTTCCTGCGCCTTGGGCGTGATCGTGACAGCACCGGCGTACGCAAGCCCTGACCTGGGCAGACAAGTTCTGCAAGCAGGTGACGGCTGGGCGTCGAGCGGCCCCGGGACGACCGGTGGTTCCCAGGCGACGACGGTGCACACCGTGCGCACCGAAGCGGAATTGCGCGCCGCTCTCGCCGCTCCCGCGCCGCGCCTCATCAAAGTGCGCGGCGTGATCGACCTGAGGGCCGATTGCAGCGAATACGCGGCGAACGGCTACACCCTCGCGGGCTACCTGGCCGAATACGACCCGGCCGTCTGGGGGCGTGAGCGCGAACCCAGCGGCCCGCTGGAGGAGGCCCGTGCCGCGTCCGCGCAGCGGCAGCAGGCGGCGATCGGCATCCCGGTGGGGAGCGACACCACGATCGTCGGCGACGGACGCGGCGCGGGCCTCACCGGCGCCAACCTGCGCGTGCACGGCGTGCAGAACGTGATCATCCGCAACCTCACCTTCCGCGACACCCGCGACTGCTTCCCGCAGTGGGACCCGACCGACGGCGCGGAGGGCAACTGGAACTCCGCCTACGACGCGGTGTCCCTCCAGCGGGCCACCAACGTGTGGGTCGACCACAACACGTTCACCGACCAGCCGTACCCGGACAGCTCCCTGCCGTCCTACTTCGGCCGCCCGTTCCAGCAGCACGACGGCTCGCTCGACATGACCAACGGCACCGACCTGGTCACCGCGTCGTACAACCTGTTCGAGGACCACGGCAAGACGATGCTCATCGGTTCGTCGAACACCTCGACCACCGACCCGGGCAAGCTGCGCGTCACCGTGCACCACAACGTGTTCCGCAACGTCGAGGAACGCCTCCCGCGGGTGCGCTTCGGCCAGGTGCACGTCTACAACAACCTCTACGAGCCCGGCCCGTCGTTCGCCTACGGCTGGGGCGTGGGCGTGCGGTCGGCCCTCCACGTGGAGAACAACTACGTCAAACTCGGCAACGGCGGCTCGGTCGAGACGCTCATCCGCAACTGGGGCGGCACCGCCATCACCGAGGTGGGCACGCTGGTCGACGGACGCCCGGTGGACGTGCTCGACGCGTTCAACGCGGCCAACCCGACCGCGCAGCTCGGCGGCGACGCCGGCTGGACGCCGACGCTGAACCGCGGCCTCGAACCGGCCTCCCGGGTCAAGAACCTCAAGGCGGGCGCCCTCCAGCGCGAGCGGTACCACGTGGCCAAGGGCACCGACTTCGACACCGTGCAGGCCGCGATCGACGCCGCGCCGCCCGGCACCACCATCACCCTCGGCAAGGGCGTGTACCGCGAGGTGGTCCGGGTCCCGGCGACCAAGCCCGACCTGCTGCTCAAGGGCTCCACCGGCACCGCCCGCGACGTCGTCATCGACTACGACAACGCCAGCGGCACGAGGAAGGCCGACGGCACCACGTACGGCACGACCGGTTCGGCCACCGCGACCATCGAGGCCGACGGGTTCACCGCCCGCGACCTCACGTTCAGCAACTCGTTCGACCGGGCCGCGCACCCCGGGATCACCGCCACCCAGGCCGTCGCGGTCAAGGCCACCGGCGACCGGCAGTACTACGACCGCGTCCGGTTCCTCGGCCACCAGGACACCCTGTACGCCGACACCCGCAACGCGAGCACGCGGGCCCGCCAGTACTACCGGGGCGGCGAGGTCGTCGGCGACGTCGACTTCCTGTTCGGCCGCGCGACCGCCGTGTTCGACCAGATGACGATCACCGCGCTGGACCGGGGCGGCGACCCCAACGGGTACGTCACCGCGGCCAGCACCCGGCGCGACAACCCGCACGGGTTCCTCGTCGTCAACTCCCGCATCACCAGCGACGCCCCGGCGGGCACCTACTACCTGGGCCGGCCGTGGCACCCCGGCGGCGACCCGGACGCCATCGCCTCGGTCGTCATCCGCGACACCGAGCTGCCCGCCGCGGTGAAGGCCGCGCCGTGGACCGACATGTCCGGCTTCCCCTGGCGCGACGCCCGGTTCGCCGAGTACCGCAACCGGGGCGCCGGCGCGGCCACCGGCCCCGACCGCCCGCAGCTCACGGCCGAGCAGGCCGCGCAGCACACCGTCCGCGCGTACCTCGGCGACTGGGACCCCGCATGAGGACTCGCACGTGGGCGCCCTACGCGCTGATCGCACCGACGCTGGTGCTGATGGGGATCTTCCTGGTCTACCCGATCGGGAGCGTCGTCTACTACAGCCTCCAGCGGTACAACGTCACGCAGCCGTGGAAGAACGGCTTCGCGGGGCTGGACAACTTCAGGCAGATGCTGTTCGACGACCCGCTGTTCTGGCAGAGCCTCGCGTTCAGCGCCAAGTGGGTGGTCGTCGAGGTCGGGCTCCAGCTCCTGCTGGGCCTGGTCCTCGCCCTGATCGTGAACGAGACGTTCATCGGGCGCGGCATCGCCCGGGCGCTGGTGTTCTCGCCCTGGGCGGTGTCCGGCGTGCTGACCACCGGCATCTGGATCCTGCTGCTCAACCCGTCCACCGGCATCTTCCAGGTGCTCTCCGAGTGGGGCATCGGGTCGCCGGGCACCTCCGTGCTCGGCAACCCCGACACGGTGTTCGACGCCCTCGTGGTGACCGAGCTGTGGCGCGGCGTGCCGTTCTTCGCGATCCTGCTGCTCGCCGACCTCCAGAGCATCCCCAAGGACCTCTACGAGGCGGCGTCGGTGGACGGCGCGAGCCGGTGGCGGCGCTTCACCAGCGTCACCCTGCCGCACCTCAAGGACGCGATCATCCTGTCCACCCTGCTCCGGGCGGTGTGGGAGTTCAACAACGTGGACCTCATCTACACGCTGACCGGCGGCGGGCCCGCGAACCAGACCACGACCCTGCCGCTGTACGTGGCGCGGCAGGCCGTCGACTCGCACAACTTCGGGTACGGCTCGGCGCTCACCGTGGCCGGGTTCCTGATCCTGCTGTTCTTCTCGATCGTGTACCTGCGGGTGTCGAAGTTCGGGAGCCGGGCATGACCGAGACGTTGGGCAAGACCGACACCCTGGTGCGCGAGGTCGTCGACACCACGCACCCGAAGCCGCCGACCGGGCGCCGCCGCCGGCGCGCGGTGGCCGAGGAGCCGGGCAAGCCGTGGATGATCCACGTGCCGCTGGTGCTGTACCTGCTGTTCACGATCATCCCGTTCTACTGGATGCTGGTGTTCGCGGTGCGCCCGGCCGGCTCGACGCAGCTCGTGCCGTGGCCGATCTCGTTCGAGCACTTCGACACGGTGTGGAACGACATCGGGTTCGGCGTGTTCTTCTACAACAGCGTGGTCATGGGCCTCGGCGTGCTGGTGTTCGTGACGATCCTGTCGGTGATGGGCGGGTACGCGCTGGCCCGGTTCAAGTTCCGCGGCCAGCGGGTGTTCCTGCTGGCGATGCTGTGCAGCCAGTTCATCCCCGGCGCGATGATGCTGATCCCGCTGTTCGTGATCTTCAAGAGCGCGGGCCTGCTCAACAGCATCACCGGCCTGGTCATCGCCGAGGTGGCGTTCCAGCTGCCGCTGTCGCTGATCCTGATGAGCGGGTTCATCCGCAACATCTCCGTGGAGCTGGAAGAGGCCGCGATGGTGGACGGCTGCTCGCGCCTGCGCGCGTTCTTCGCCGTCGTCCTGCCGCAGCTCAAGCCCGCCCTGGTGGCGGTCGGGTCGTTCGCGTTCATCGGCGCGTGGAACAACTTCCTGTTCGCGCTCATGTTCGCGACGAGGCAGGACAAGTTCACCCTGCCGGTCGGCCTGAGCTACACGTTGGGTGAGTTCAACACCGATTTCGGAGCGCTCGCCGCCGGTGGCGTGGTCGCGGCCGTGCCGGTGGTCCTGGTTTTCGCCGTCGTGCAGCGGTTCCTGGTGCAGGGGCTCAGCGCCGGGGCTGTGAAGGGATAGGGAGCATCATGAGAAAACTGCTGGTCGCCGTGGCCGCCGCCGCGCTGGCGCTGTCCGCCTGCTCGTCCGGGGGAGGTGCGGGGAGCGACGGGAACGTCACCCTCACCTTCTGGGACAACAACGGCGGTCCCGCCCGCGAGCCGATCTACAAGGAGCTGATCAGCCGCTTCGAGTCCGCGAACCCGACCATCAAGGTCGAGTACGTCGGCATCCCCAGCGCGTCGGTGCAGCAGAAGTACGACACCGCCATCGCGGGCGGCGAGACGCCCGACGTGGGCGGCGTGACCACCTCGTACCTCGCTCACCTGGTCGGCCAGGAGGCGCTCGCGCCCCTCGACGACCGCATCAACAACGGTCCGCTGAAGGACAAGCTGCTGCCCTCCCTGGTGGAGACCGTCCGCCAGACCGCGCCCGACGGCAAGCTCTACGTCGTCCCGTCGTCGGCCAACATGGACATCATCTGGTACCGCACCGACTGGTTCGAGGACGCCGGCGTCGAGCCGCCGAAGACCTGGGACGAGTTCCTCGCCGCCGCCGAGAAGCTCACCGACGCCGCCGCCAACAAGTACGGCTACACCATCCGCGGTGGCGCGGGCTCGGTGTTCCAGCTGATCACCGAGGCGTACGCGTACTCCGGCGTGGACAACTTCTTCAAGGACGGCAAGAGCACGCTGGGCGACGAGGGCAACGCCGAGCTGGTCGACAAGATCGCCAAGCTCTACAAGAAGGCCACGCCCGAGGCCGACGTCAACAACAGCTTCACCCAGATGATCGCCCAGTTCACCGGCGGCTCGGTCGCCATGATGCACCACAACCTCGGCTCCTACAGCGACGTGACGAAGGCGCTCGGCGACAAGGTCGCCGCGATCCCGCTGCCGGTCGGCCCCAGCGGCAAGCGGACCGTCGTGCCCAACCCGACCGACGGCTTCGCGGTGTTCAAGAACAGCGAGAACCAGGACGCGGCGTGGAAGTTCGCCGAGTTCCTCACCTCCGCCGAGTCCAACAGCTACTGGAACGAGAAGGTCGGCCAGATCCCGGCCAACACCGACGTGCGCGGCGAGGCGTGGATCGACAAGGCCGCCCACGTGAAGATGGCGCTCGGCGTCCTGGAGGACCCGGCCACCATCCTCGTGCCCGCGCCGGTCTACCTGCCGCAGTACTCCTCGATCACCAAGACCGACAGCGAGCCCCAGTACCAGAAGGTGCTCCTCGGCGAGCTCAGCGCCCAGCAGTTCCTGGACGACGTGGCGACGAAGCTCACCGAGGCGCAGAAGGAGTGGGAGGACCGCAAATGATCGAGCGCGTCGAGGTGTCGGTGTTCACGACCACCGCGTTCACCGCGGTGGACCCGCACGGGCACCGGCACCCGAGCGCCGAGCACGAGGTCCGCGAGGCGCTGCTGGAGATCACCGACTCCGACGGCGCGGTCGGCCGCGTGCAGGTGCACCCCGACCAGTTGCGGCCCGCCGTGCTCGACTCGATCGTGAAGCCGGTGCTGCTGGGCGCCGACCCGTGGGACCGGGAGCGGCTGTGGACGGCGATGGCGCGCAAGCAGCGCGGCTCGCACGGCCGGTTCACCGACCGCGCCCTCGGCTACGTCGACACCGCCCTGTGGGACCTGGTCGGCAGGCTCGCCGACCTGCCGGTGTGGAAGCTGCTCGGCGGCGCCCGGTCCCGCGTCCCGGCCTACGCCAGCACCATGTGCGGCGACGAGATCCCCGGCGGGCTGTCCACGCCCGGCGACTACGCCGCGTTCGCCAAGGACCTCGTCGCGCGCGGCTACCGGGCGATCAAGCTGCACACCTGGATGCCGCCGGTGCCCGGCGCGCCCAACGTGCGGGCCGACATCGCCGCGTGCGAGGCCGTGCGCGAGGCCGTGGGGCCCGCCGTGGCCCTGATGCTCGACGCCAACCACTGGTACTCGCGCACCGACGCGCTGGAACTGGGGCGGGCGCTGGAGGACCTCGACTTCTACTGGTACGAGGAGCCGATGGAGGAGGCGTCCATCAGCTCCTACCGGTGGCTGGCCGAACAGCTGTCCGTGCCGGTCATCGGGCCCGAGGTGGCCTGGGGCAAGCACCACAGCCGCGCCGAGTGGATCACGTCCGGGGCGTGTGACATCCTGCGCGCCGGGCCCACCGACGTGGGCGGCATCTCGCCGACCGTGAAGGCCGCGCACCTCGCCGAGTCGTTCAACATGGACTGCGAGATCCACGGCGACGGCTCCGCGTCGCTGGCCGTGCTCGGCGGCACCGGCACCGGCCGCTGGTACGAGCGCGGCCTGCTGCACCCGCACCACGACTTCGACCGCGTGCCGCCGCACCGGCTCGCGATCGCCGACCCGCTCGACGACGAGGGCTTCGTCCACCTGTCCACCGCGCCCGGCCTGGGGGACGAGTTCGACGTCGAGCACATCCGTTCGCACACGCTGGAGAGGTGGTGAGTCCGGTGTAGGTCCTCGGCCCGCCGCCACGGAAAGAACCGCCGCCGGTTCCCTTTTCCATCCACAGTCGTATGGAGGAAACCGCATGTCACGCAAGACTTCCCGTGCGCTGCTCGCGGCCGCGGCACTCGCGTCCACCGCGCTCATGGTGGCGCCGTCGGCCAACGCGGCCTCGTTCAACCTGGAGGGCTGGGCCACCCAGTGCGGTGGCACCTCGGGTGGTAGCGGTGGCACCACGGTGGACGTGAACAACACGACCGCCTTCGTCAACGCCGCGAAGGCGTCGACCACGTCGATCATCCGCGTCTCCGGCACCATCACGCTGTCCAGCATGACGAAGGTGGCGTCCAACAAGACGATCATCGGCGTCGGCTCGGGCGCCACGATCGCGGGCCACGGCCTCAACGTGTCCGAGGCCAACAACGTCATCATCCGGAACCTGAACTTCAGGGACTGGAAGGACGACGCGATCAACGTGCAGTACTCGACGCGGGTGTGGATCGACCACAACAGCCTGCGCAACGGCTACGACGGCGCGATCGACGTCAAGCGCGCGTCCGACTGCGTGACCGTGTCGTGGAACAAGATCAGCGGCCACGACAAGAGCATGCTGCTGGGCCACAGCGACGACAACGGTGGCGAGGACCGGGGCAAGCTGCGCGTCAGCTACCACCACAACTGGTTCGACGGCACCGGCCAGCGCCACCCGCGCGTGCGCTTCGGCAACCCGGTGCACGTCTACAACAACTACTACGGCGGCGTGACGTCGTACGGCGTGGCCTCCACGGAGGAGGCGGGTGTCCTCGTCGAGGGCAACTACTTCGAGAACACCGAGGACCCGTTCCACCGCGGCGAGGGCAGCTCCGACCCGGCGAACCTCGTGGCGCGGAACAACCACTTCGTGAACTCGGGTTCGGGCGACCAGGGCGGCAGCGTCAAGTCGATCCCCTACTCCTACACCCTCGACAGCGCGAGCAGCGTGAAGTCGGTCGTGCAGAGCGGCGCGGGCACGGGCAAGATCTGACGTCCCCGCGCGTGACGGCGGCCCCCGGACTCCTCGTCCCGGGGGCCGCCCCCGTCGGTGCCGCGACCGGGGTACCCGCGCCGCCGCTCCCGGTCCGCGCCGAAGGGGCCCGCCTAACTCCCGATGACGACGACCTGCACGGGTATGCCGTAGGTCGTCAGCGTCAGGAAGGCCGACACCAGCGTGGACCGGGCGAAGGTGAACAGCGTGTCGGGGCTGAGCGGCTTGTCGGAGCGGTGGATGGCGAACACGAGGCTCCCGGGCCGATCGCCCATGCGTGAAGCGCGCTCGGGGTCCTGCTCCGCAACGACCTCCCGGAACTTCCGCCAGGTGGCCGGTTCGGTGAAGCTCTCGGCGGCCACCAGGCCCTGCGCGAACAGGTGGCTCAGCGGACTCGAACCGGTCGCCGAACTCGTCTGCTTGACGTGCACCAGAGCGTCATCCGGTCCGAGCAGGTCGCACGCCTCGAAGCCCCGGCGGTGAGCGCGCGTCGTCACCAGCTTCTTGTCCAGGCAGAGGAACCGCGGGTCAGCTGTCGGCACATAGGCGTTGTACGCGCCTTCATCGACCTTTCCCCTGTCGTTCAGGGGTGCCTCCGACCACCGGGGGAGTCGCCACGGCGGATCGGTGCCGAACGCCTGCCGCACGACGCGGTCCACGTGAGCGACGTACTCCTCACCCAAGGTGAACCACTCGCCGTCCAGCAGCACGTGGCGATCGGTGCCCCGCGTCACCTCCGCGGCGATCCACTGGGTGACGGGCAGCTCGTCGCTCGCGGCCTGGCCCTGCTCGTCGTACCCGACGATGCGCCCGGACCGCACCGCCTGCAACCGGCGCTCGACGGGCAGGTCGCGCAGCGCGCCGGCCAGGTGGTCGAGGGTGAGGTCATCGGTGTCGAGAGGAACACCGTTGAGCATGCCGGTATAGCGCACCACGTCCGGTCCCTCGAGGTACCTCGCGGGGTAGGAGATCCCCAGTTCGCCACCCTCCTCCGAGGAGGAGGCGAGCCTGGTGGCGACGGCGAGGTCGAGTTCCTCCTTCAGGTCACCGGGTGGCACCCGGCGCACCCACTGCAACGGTTCGAGACCTTCGGCGACATCGCACCCTCGCAGCACACGACTTATCTCGGCGAGATCGGACACCAGTCGGTCGCCGTCGACGCTCAACCGCAACTTCACCCCGTCTGCGCAGTCCAGGCGGAGGCGGGGAGAACGGCGTCGTTTCGTCGGGGTCATGTGGGTGAGCCGGATCTCCACGTCCTCGCGGGCGAACCCGGCGAGCCCGCGGACCAGTTCGGCGTGTTCCCTCAGTCCGAACGTCCACAGACCTTGCCCACCGGGCACGACGTTGCGGTCGACACGCGACTTGGAGCTCAGGGCCCACCGGGTCACCTGCCGCACCTCGTCCTGGTCGAGCAGGCGAACGGCGAGGTCGACGCCGAACTCGCGGTCGACCCTGCTGTCGCGGAGCAGGCGCCACCCGTGGTTGAAGGTGACGGCGAAGACGTCCGGGCCGATGTCGATGAAGAGGGCTGCGGACGCCACGCGGCGCGTGTAGGGCAGGTCGACGGAGGTGAGGCTCCGCACCATCGACGTCCACTCGACCGGTTCGTCGTCGGATATACCGGACACGAGCAGTCCGTTTCGGTCCCCGACCATGACTTCGCGTGCCTCGAAACGGCTTCCGGGCTCGAGGGCCTTGAGCGCGATGCACGAGCGGAGGTCGTCAACCTCCAGCAGGCGGTAGAGGCTTACCAGACGTGTGCCGACCACAGGGCTGCTTTCGCCCGGTGCGGCTTCCGCTATCGGTGTATCCGGCTCCATGATTGCTGATCATTGCGTGACGAACGCAGTGGGGGAATTCCACGTTAGAAGGAATGCTGTAACACAACCGTGTATTCAGTGTTTACTGTGGAGCGGCGTTGCGCGAGCTTTCGCTCCGTGCAACGCCGCTCCCTCAGGTCAGGCGCGACGCCACTTCTGGTTCGCGCCGCCCGTGCACTCCCACTGCTGGAGCGGGGTGCCGGAGCCGCCCCACGACGTGATGTCGACGCACTTGTTCGCCTGCGGGTTGACCAGGTCGCCCGCCGCGCTCAGGACGAACTGCTGCGCCGGGTTGCCGGAGCAGGTGGCGAGCTGGATGGCCGCGCCGTTGTCGCGCGAGCCCCAGGCCACGTCCATGCACTTGCCGAAGGCGCGGACGGTGCCGTCGCCGGGGAACGTCCAGTTCTGCGCGTTGGTGCCGTTGCAGTCCCACACCTGGAGCCGCCGGCCGTCGACGGCGTTCGAGTTCGGCACGTCGACGCACTTGTCCTGGTAGCCGACGATCCGGCTCGTGCCGCCGCCACCGGTCGTGGTGAGCCGGAGCCCGTAGGCGTTCAGGATCTCGTTGACCGGCTGGAACAGCGACGTGCCGCCGTTCGCGCAGGTGCCGGCCGCGCCCGAGGCGACGCCCTGGGCGTGGGTGCCCGCCAGGTACGAGCCGCCGGAGTCGCCGGGCTGCGCGCACGCGGTGGTGGAGGTCAGGCCGTGGACCAGTTGACCGGAGTAGTTGACCGTGACGTTCTTGGCCTGGACCGTGCCGCAGCGCCAGCCCGTCGTGCGGCCGGAGCGGCACACGGACGCGCCGACGCCCGCCTCCTGCGACCCGGTGACGCCGACGCTGCCGCCGGAGTGGTTGTTCACGTACGGGGTGGGCGCCCAGTTGCCGTTGGTGCGCACCCAGGCGTAGTCGTTGTCCGGGAACGAGGAGCCGGCGAAGGTGCCCTGGGCGGCGTTGTTGAAGCCGAGCGTCGGGCTGCCGGTGCCGCCGCAGTGCCCGGCCGTGACGAACCCGCCGTTGTCGACGGAGAAACCGACGGAGCACAGCGTGTTGCCGTTGATGACGTACTGGTCGCCGCCCCGGATGTCGTACACCGGGCGCGGGGCCTCGGTGACCTCCGCGCGGGCGGTGACGCCGGCCTTCGCGGCGAACGCGCGGGCCGCCCCGGTGGAGCGGGCGTTCACCACGACCGCGTTGGTCGCCGGGTCGACATACCAGGAGTGCACGTCGGCCGGCGCGGCCGAGCGGTCCAGCGCGGTCTTGGCGTCTACCAGGGACTTCTCGGTCCTCGCCACGGTGACGGGCGTGGCGCCGGCCGCGCGCACGGCGTCGGCGTCGGCGGGGGAGACCACGCCGACCTTGAGGCCGCCGTCGTACCAGGCCCCGCCGAACCGGTCGCCCAGGCGCGCCCTCAGCGCCTTCTCGACCGGCACGGAGGCCGTCTCGGCGGCCTGGTGCACGGCGGCGTCGGCGGGCGTCCAGCCGAGGTCCCGCTCCAGCGCGACGTGCAGGTCGTCGGACGGGGCGGGCGCCGCCTGCGCGGTGGCGGGCACGACTGCGAACGCGACGGCCAACGCCGCCGCGCCACATTGCGCGATCAATCTCACGACAGCTCCTTGAGCAGGGAGGAGAGGTGGTGAGAGCGCTCTCGCGAGAGAGCTTCGCATTTGGTCCAGACCGCGTCAACAGTGATCCGAGAGCGCTCTCCAAGACGATTGGCTCGCTGGCCCCGCCCCGGCCCGGGTGGGACCGCACGCGTGACGCGACCCCGCCCCCAGGGCTCGATCGCCACCGGGGACGGGGTCGCCGCACCACCGCCTACGGGTTGACGGTGATCGTGAACGTGCTCGTGCGGTTGCGGATGTTCTCCGCGTTGTCGCTGAACCTGAGGTTGTTGAAGGTCACCGAGCCGACAGCCGGACCCTGGTTCTGCTCCGGCATCTCGTTCGCCCACAGGCCCATGCCGGACTTCGCCTGGAACTCGTCACCGCTCAGCCGCGCCCCGGAGATCGAGACGTTGGTCAGCACGGTGTCCTGGATCGGGTTCTCCGGCGTCGTCCCGGTGTACTTGGTCTGGAACATGATGCCCGAGTACGTCGGGTCGATGATGTCGACGTCGTTGACCCGGATGCCCCGGAACGGCTTGGAGGCCGAGAACATCCAGATGCCCGGGAACGTCTGCGCGCCCCAGAAGTGACCGCCCGTGCGGACCAGGGTGATCCCGCTGAACGTCGTCGGCTCGGGGCCGAAGCCGTTCATGGGGTAGCCGAAGTCCAGCGAGCTGATCGTGACACCCGAGTAGGTCAGCGTGTCGGCGACGTAGATGTTGCGGAACGTGTTGAGGAAGCCGCCGTAGACGGCCAGGCCCGCCGCGCGCCACGTGGTGAGCGAGCTGAGGTTCTCGTACACGTTGTTCTTCTCGTCCGCGCCGCCCGCGTCGATCGCCGAGAACAGCGCGAAGCTGTCGTCACCGGTCGAGCGCGCCTCGATGTTCTGCACGAGGTTGTCCGTGCTGCCGTTGGTCATGTTCACGCCGTCGGCGAACGTGTTGCGGATGCGGGAGTTCTTGATGGTCATGAAGTCGGTGTTCGCTCCCCAGTAGAGGCACACCACGTGCTCGGCCCAGATGTTGTCGATGGTGATCCGGGAGACGTTCGCGAAGTCGAACACCTTGCCGGGGCCGTCGATGCGGGACGTGTAGTTGCCGAAGAACGCGAAGTCGCGGAACACCGAGCCGTTGACGGAGGACTCGGCGCGGAAGCCCGCGTCGGTGTTCTCCTGCGTCGTCGGCACGACGAACCTGGTGAACCACGGGCCCGCGCCGACCACCTGGACCGGCTTGCCGTACACCTGGAACTTCTGCGACGTGGTGTACGTGCCCGCCGGCAGGTACACGCCGAGGAGGGTGCCGCTGGTGTCCGTGCGGAACCGGTCGAGCGCGTTCTGCACGTCCTGGTGGCCGAAGCCGGTCGGCGTGATGAACCGCGCCGGGTCCGGGTTCCCCCTGGCCACCGCGTTCTCGAAGTTCACGAAGTCGATGGCGTAGTTCGTGCCGTTCGCCGCGTCCTTCTGGAGCTTGATCCTCGTGCCCGCCGGGAACGTCCCGTCGAGCACCGTGCTCGCCTCGTCGTAGATGTGCCGCGGACCGCCCGCGCCCGGCGAGTTGCCCGGGCTCGCCTCGTTGCCGTACAGCCAGGTGTGGCGCGAGTGCAGGTCGAGCGCCTTGTGGAAGGTGCCGTTGACGTAGACGTTGATCGTCGAGGCGATGCCGCCGCCACCGGGCGCGTCCGGGATGGAGAACCGGGTGACCAGGGTGTTGGTCGGCGCGGTGGTGGTGAACTCGACGGACTGGCCGGTCGCGGTGAGCGTGACCGCGCGGCGGCCGGACGCCTCGCCGGCGAGGTCGCCGATGATCCGGTTCGGGCCGATCCTGGTCGCGCCGCCCGCCGCGGTGCCGTCCTCGGCCTCGACGTGCTGCCACGGCACGTTCGCGCCCCGGCCGACGAACAGCGGCTGCTCGGTGCGGTTGTTGCCCTGCCGGGCCGCGATCTCGTTGGCGTCCACCGCGACCTGGGTGCGGACGGTGTAGTTGCCGTTCGCGGCGGTCCACGAGCCCAGGGCGACCTGCGCGGACTGGCCCGGCTGGAGCACGCCGGTGTAGCCGCCGGTCAGGGTCTGCGCGGTGCCGCCGGAGGCGTTGAGCACGGTCAGCGTGACGCCGTGCGCGCCGCCCGCCGTGGCGATGCCGCCGTCGTTGCGCAGGACCGCGGTGAACGCCGTGGCCTGGCCGTTGGCCGGGTTGGTGGGCGACCAGCCGACCGACGCGACCAGGTCCGAGCTGGGCACCGGCGTGACGACCAGGGCCGACGGGTGCAGGCGGGCGTTGTTCGCCTCGTCCTGCTCGACGACCTTCTTCGTCTCGTCGACCTTCGCCGTGTACTGGTAGGAGCCGGAGCCGCGCGGGCCGACGTTCGCCGAGACCGCGGCCGACGCGCCCGCCGCGAGCGCGCCCACCTGGGCGGTGCCGACCGCGTCGGCGCCGAGGAAGAACGTGACGTCGGTGGCCGCGGACGCCGCCGTGCCCGCGTTCCGCACGGTCGCGGACAGCGTGATCGCGCTCGTCTCCACCGGGCTCGCCGGGGTGAACGACGTGCCGCTCACGGTCAGGTCCGGGTTGGGCGCGGCCGTGCCGAACACCTGGAACTCGGCGACCTGGCCGCCGGGCGCGCCCGTGTTGGAGGTGATGCGCAGCTGCACGTCCGCGACGCGGGCGGTCAGCGGGATGGTGACCTGGTTGCCCGACGCCGGGTCGAACCGGTAGTCGCGCGCCGCCACCAGGCTCGTGAAGCCGGTCGCGCTCTGCTCGCGGCCCAGCACCTGCACGTTCTGCGTGCGGGCGCCCCACGCCGAGGACGGGTTCAGCTTGAGCGTGACCGAGCCGACGTCGGCGTTGGAGCCGAGCTGCGTGGTGAGCGTGCCCGGGTGGGCCGCGGCCTCCCAGTAGGTGTTCACGTCGTCGTCCACGGCGTTGGCCGCGACGAAGGTGAACGCGTGCGAGCTCGCCGTGGTGGGCCTGCCCTTGGCGAGGTTCGTGCCGGGCGGGCCGGGGTTGCCGGGGCGGGTGACGCTCGCGCTCTGCGGCGACTGGTTGCCCGCCGCGTCCCTGGCCACGACGTGGTAGGTGACGGCGACGCCGTCGGGCTGGGTGTCGGTGTGGGCGAGGACGGTGCCCGCGACGGCGGTGCGCAGCTGCCCGTTCGCGTACACGTCGTAGCCGGTGACGCCGACGTTGTCGGTGGCCGCGTTCCAGGTGAGCCTGACCTGGCCGGACTGCGGCGTCGTGTACGCGAGGCCCGTCGGCGCGGTGGGGGCCTGGGTGTCGCCGCCGGTCGGGCCGTGCAGCTCGAACTCGGCGACCTGCCCGGCGGGCCAGCCGGTGTTGCCGGTGATCAGCAGCCGCAGGTACCGCGTGGTGGTCGCGGTGAAGTCGATCGTCACGGTGTTGTCCGCGGCAGGCTGGAAGGTGTACTGCGCCGAGCGCACGAGGTCGCTGAACGCCGTGCCGTCGGCGCTGGTCTGCACGGCGAGCGTCTGCGTGCGCGCGCCCCAGCCGCCGAGCGGGGTCTTGAGCACCACCCGGTCGACCTTCACCGCCGCGCCGAGGTCCGCGCGCAGCCACTGCGGGAAGGCGTTGTTCGCGCTCTCCCAGTAGGTGGCCTGGTTCCCGTCGCCGGCGTTGGGCGCCTGATAGACGTCGGCCTGGCTGCTCGCGGTGAAGGTCGCGGCCAGCCGGGCCTGCGCGTCGACCCGGCGGACGTCGACCTCGGCCAGCTGCGCGCCCTCGTCCGCGCTGTTCGCGGTCACCTCGACCTGCACGAAGCGGACCAGCGTCGGGTCGACGTCGAACGAGACCTCGTTGCCCTCGTCAGGCGTGAAGGTGTGCGTCCCGGACGGCACCAGGGTGGACAGGGCCTTGCCGTCGAGGCTGGTCCGGATGCTGAAGGTCTGGTCCCGCTCGCCCCAGTGCCCGGGCAGGGACAGCGTCACGCGGTCGATCCGGGTGGGCGCGCCGAGGTCGAGGCCGACGGACCGCGGCAGGGAGTCGGTCTGCCAGTAGGTGTTCGCGTTGTCGTCGTCCACCAGCGCGGCGGCGGGCGCGCCCTGGGCGGCGGGGGAGACCAGGGTCAACGCGGTGAGGGACAGTGCGAGCAGGGAGGCGGCTAGGCGTGAACGAGCACGTGTCGTCGATGACATCGTCGTGCTGGCCCTTCTCGTCGGGCTGTGCAGGGGAAGTTCCGAGCAGGCAAGACCGGGACTTGTCACGAAGTTCCGTCTAGTTGTCGATTTTTTGCGTAGTGCGTTCGAAGAGTTACAGACGGGCTGTGTGAAAGTCAACACATCAGAAACATGACGGGGCGGTCCCCGCCGGACCGCCGCACCGCCGCCTCGAACCCCGTTCCGGGCCGCACCGGGGATCTAGACTCGATCACCTTGGGGAGGTGGCGGGTGAGCGACCCGAAGACGGTGTTCGCGCGGGCGCTGGCGACGCTGCGCGACCGCGTGCCCGACCGGTCCGACGAGGCGGTGGCGCGACGCGCGAGCGCGGTCCTGCTGCCCTCGGGGCGGCGGGTGCCGGTCAACGCCCGGCGGCTGGGGGAGTGGGTCGGCGGCCAGGCCGTGCCGCGCGACTTCGACGCCGTGCTCGCCGTCGCGATGGCGACCGGCGGGGTGACCGGGGTGGAGGCGCTGCGCGAGCTGTGGCGCGCCGCCCGGCAGGAGCGCCGGCCGCGCGGGCAGGTGCCGGGGGATCAAGCGCCGCCGGAACAAGGACCGCCGGAACAAGGACCGCCGGATCAGGTGCCGCCGGGGCGAGGACCGCGCGACCGGGGACCGGCGGTCAGCGGGCAGGACGACCGCGTCACCGGCCGCGCCACCAGGGTCGTGGTCGGCCGTCCGCCCACCGACGCGGCGGCGCTGCGCGACCGGTCGGCGCTGGCGCGGGCCGTCGACGACGCGCTGCGCGCCGAGGACGTCCGGCAGGTGCTGCTGACCGGCCCCGGCGGCGTCGGCAAGTCGCAGCTGGCCACCGCCGCGTTCCACCGGGCGCACGCCGACGTGCTGGTCTGGGTGGGCGCGCGGACCAGGCAGTCCGTGCTCACCGGGTACGCCCGCGCGTGGCGCGCCCTGATCGGCGCCGAGGCGGGTGCCGACGACGAGGCGCAGGCCGACCTGTTCCTGGACTGGGCGCGCACCACCGGCACGTCGTGGCTCGTCGTGCTCGACGACGTGGACGACCTCGCCGAACTGGCCGGGCTGTGGCCCGCGGGCGACGCCGGGCGCAGCGTCGTCACCACCCGGCGGCGCGACGCCGCGCTGCTGCGGCCGGACGTGCGGGTCGTGCCGGTGGGCATGTTCGACCCCGACGAGGCCGCCGCCTACCTGTCCGCGCGGCTGTCGGTCGACCCGCGCCACCGCCCCGGCGACCTGGCCGCCCTCGCCGACGCCCTCGGCCGCTTCCCGCTGGCCCTGTCCCAGGCCGCCGCGTTCCTCATCGACACGGGCACGGGCGTGCGCGCCTACCTGGACCTGCTCGCCGACCGGCGGCAGCGGGTGGCCGACCTGTTCCCGCCCTCATCGCCCGCCGACGAGCACGACGGCACCGTCGCGGGCACCGTGCGGCTGGCCGTGGAACGGGCGTCCACCCTGGCGGCCAACGCGCTCGACGTGCTCGGGCTCGTCGCCGTCCTCTCGCCCGACGGCATCCCCGAGGCCGTGCTGCTCGACGGCGGGCGCAACCTGCTGGCGCTGCGCGCCCTGCACCGGCTCAACCTCGTCACCCACGTCGGCCGGGTGGAGGCGCACGCGCTCGTGCAGCGGGCCGCGCGCGACCTCGTGCCGGACCTGGCGGCGGTCGCCACCGCGGCGGCCGACGCGCTGGAGCGCGAGTGGTCCGACCCCGACCCGGACACCGCGGCGGCCCTGCACCGCAACGCCGAGGTGCTGCGCGCCGTCGCGGGGGAGCACCTGTGGGACGGCGGCA
The DNA here is from genome assembly GCF_051756985.1 of Saccharothrix sabaoui. Taxonomy (NCBI): domain Bacteria; kingdom Bacillati; phylum Actinomycetota; class Actinomycetes; order Pseudonocardiales; family Pseudonocardiaceae; genus Saccharothrix; species Saccharothrix sabaoui. The sequence continues at coordinate 14,851 of NZ_JBPKJK010000020.1, read as the reverse complement.
TGCACCCCGTGCTGCTCCGCCTCGCCCGCTACCTCGCGAGCACCGGACGGCCCGCCGCCGCCCGCGACGTGGCCGCCGAGCTGCTGACCCGCGCCGCCGAACCGCGCGACGTCGTCGTCCTGCGCACCGAGGTGGCCAGGTGCACCGGCGACCTCGGCGACACCGCCACCGCGCTCGCCGGGCTGGCCGAGGTGCGCGCGCTGGCCGAACGCGAACTCGGCCCCACCCACCTCGACACCCTGTGGGCCCGCTCGCACCGCGCCCGGTTCCTCATGGAGACCGGCCGGAGCAGGGCCGCGCTGGCCGAGTTCGACGCCCTGCTCGCCGAGGGCGGGCTGCCCGCCGCGCACCCGCTCGTCGTCGAGTCCGAGGACAACCGGGCGCTGTGCCTGGGCCTGGCCGGCGACCTCGACGGGGCCCGGGAGGCGGCGACCGCGCTGGTGGCCGTGCTGCGGACCGGACTGGGCGCCCGGCACCGGCAGACGCTGCGCGCCCTGGTCGGCCTCGGCCGGTGGGTCGGCGAGACCGGCGACGCCCCGGCCGCGGTGGAGATCTACCGGGAAGCCGTCGACGGGCTCGACGCCGTCGCGGGCCGCGGGGCGCACGACACGTTCATCGCCCGCCACAACCTCGCCTACTGGCGCGCCCTCGCGGGCGACCTGGGCACCGCCATCAGCGAGTTCGACGCCGGCGCGGCCGACGCCGAGCGCGCCCTGGGCGAGCAGCACCCGACCACCCTCACCTACCGGGCCAACACGGCCTTCTGGCGCGGGGTGGGCGGCGACCCGGGTGCGGCCGGTGAGCTGGCCGGCCTGCGCCGCGTCGTCGAGGAGGTGTTCGGCCCGGACCACCCCCGCGTGCTGCGCATCCGGCAGCAGCGGGCGGACCTGCTGCACCGCGCCGGGCTGCGGGGGGAGGCGGTCGCCGAGCTGCGCGCCGTGCTGGTCGAGATGACGCGGGTGCAGGGCGAGGACCACCCGCGCACCCGCGAGGCCGCCGCCCTGCTCACCGGCTGGGGCGACGCGGGGCCCTGACCCGCACGGGTGGGGTCACCCGGACCGGGGCGGCCCGGAGGCGATCGTGGCCAGTTCGGCCCGGAGCAGGTCGCCGACCTCGGCGGGCGGGAGCTCGCGCGGGAAGGTGGCGGCCTGCAGCGTCAGGCCGTCGAGGAAGACGTGCAGGCGTGCGGCCCGCTGCTCCAACGCGGTGTCCGCGAGGGGCTCGCCCACCGCCGCCGGGGGTGTCGCGCCCCGGCACCAGGCGACCGCGAGGCGGCAGACGTGGCGCTCACCGGCCCAGGCGGCGCGGCGCAGCTCGTCCAGCGAGTCGTCGACCCGCGCCCGGGTCAGGCACGCCAACCACACGTCGACCTCGACCCGGCGATCCGCGTCCAGGGGCAGCAGCTCCTCCAGCAGCAGGCGGGCCCGCTCCACGTCGGGCGCGTCCGCGCGCAGGTGCTCGGCCAGCCGGGCGCCGGCGCTCGACGCGACCTCCCGCGCGGCGAACAGCAGCAGGCCCTGCTGGTTGTCGAAGTAGTGGCGCAGCCCGCCGACCGACACGCCGGCCTCCTCGGCGACCCGCCGGACGGTGGCGCCCTCGATCCCGTGCCGGCCGATGACCGCCCACACCACGCGGGCGAGTTCCGCGCGGCGCTGGTCGTGGTCCACGAGCTTCGGCACCCGATTTTTATAGCACAACCGTATGGTCTTGGTTATCGTACAAGTGTGCTGGATAAAAGATCGGGCGTGCTGCTCGCCGGGGTGGCGGTGATCGTCGCCTCGGCGACCTGGCTGCTGGTCACGGGCCACGCCGGGATCAGGTACTCCGCCGACCACCACGACACCGTGCCGATGTGGCACCGGTGGGTGCCGGCGCTGGTCGGCATCGCCCTCGTGCGGCTGGTGCCCCCGGCCGGCCCGCTGCGGGATGCGCCGGCGCGGGGCGTGCCGCCGGCGGTGTCGTCGACGGGGGTGGCGTCGACGGACCGCACGCTCCGCGTGGAGGCGGTCGCGCTCCTGGCGGCGGCGCTCGCCTTCGCCGTGTCGCTGCGGCTGGTCACCGCCGGGGAACCGGCGCACACGCTGCTGAAGACGACCCTGCTGGTGGTGGTGCCGCTGGTGCTGTTCCGGGTGTCGCGCCGGGGGAGGCCGCTGCCGGTCCCGACCGCCGCGGGGGAGGGGTGGCGCCGACTCGCCCCGGCGGCGCCGGTGGCGGCGTGGCTCGTGCTGGGCCACGCCACGCCGCTCGCCGTGCCGGCGCGGGAGCCGTTCACCCGGGACGCGGTCGAACTGGTCGCGGTGATCGTCGTGGTCTTCGTCGTCAACGCCCTGCTCGAAGAGGTCTTCTACCGGCGCTGGCTGCAAACCCGCTGGGAGCACCTGCTCGGCCCCTGGCCCGCCGTCGTGCTCGCGTCCCTGGTCTGGGCGGCCTGGCACATCGGCATCCAGGGCACCGGCGACCTCGCCCGCGACCTGGCCTCCGCCTTCGTCAACCAGGGCGTGACGGGGCTGTTCCTCGGCTACCTGTGGAGCCGGTACCGGGTGATGTGGCCGCTGCTCGTCGTCCACGGCGCGGTCAACGCCCTGCCGCTCCTGCTGTCCCTGCCGTGACCCCGGCACGGCAACGGCGCCGCACCCCTTCCGCGAGGGTGCGGCGCCGTCGTCCTTCCCGGCGGGGGACCGGCCGCTAGGTGCGGCGCACGATCACCCGCTGGAGCGCGATGAAGGCCAGCAGCAGCGCGCCGATCACGATCTTCGTCCACCACGAGGACAGCGTGCCCTCGAACGAGATCAACGTCTGGATCGTGCCCAGCACCAGCACGCCCACCACCGAGCCGACCACGAACCCGACACCGCCCGACAGCAGGCTGCCGCCCACCACGACCGCCGCGATGGCGTCCAGCTCCATGCCCACCGCGTGCAGGCCGTAGCCGGAGAGCATGTAGAGGCTGAACAGCAACCCGGCCAGCGCCGAGCAGAACCCGCTGACCACGTACACGCCGATCTTCACCCGCGTCGTGGCCAGGCCCATCAGCCGCGCCGACGACTCGCTGCCGCCCACCGCGTACACCGTGCGGCCGAACCGCGTCAGGTGCAGCACGTACACCGCGGCCAGCACCACCAGCAGCGAGATGACCACCGGGTAGGTGATGGTCACGCCGCCGGGCAGCTCGATCGTCCCGGTCGCCAGGTCGCGGAACGTCGCGTCCTTGATCGACACCGACTCCACGCTGATCACGAAGCACAGGCCGCGCGCCAGGAACATGCCCGCCAGCGTCACGATGAACGGCTGCACGCCGAACCGGTGGATCACCCACCCCATCGCCAGGCCCAGCAGCGACCCCACCGCCAGCACGGTCAGCGCGGTCAGCCACGCCGGCCAGCCCGAGCGCAGCATCGCCGCCGCGATCATCGTGGACAGCGCCACCACCGAACCCACCGACAGGTCGATGCCGCCGGTCAGGATCACGAACGTCATGCCCACCGCGAGCACGATCAGGAACGCGTTGTCGATGAACAGGTTCGCCACCACCTGCCCCGACGCGAACCCCTCGTAGCGCACCGAGCCGACGCCGAACGTCGCCACGAACACCACGAACGTGGCGATCACCGGCAGGAACCGCGAGGGCACCTTCCCGGGCTTGCGCTTCGCACCGGTGGTCGGTCCACCCGCCTGCGGCGGTGCGGTCGTCGCCGTCATCGCAGAGCCACCCCTCGCCTCGCCTGAACCCGGATCGGTGCCTGGAGCAGGCACACCGCGATCACCACGACCGCCTTGAACACCAGCGTGATCTCCGGCGCGATGTTCATCGTGTACACGGTGGTGGTCAACGTCTGGATGATCAGCGCGCCCAGCAGCGTGCCGGTCAGCGAGAACCGGCCGCCGGCCAGCGACGTGCCGCCGATGACGACGGCCAGGATCGCGTCCATCTCGATCCACAGACCGGCGTTGTTGGCGTCCGCCGCGCTCACGTTCGAGCTGATCATCAACCCGGCGACGCCCGCGCACAGCGCCGCGAACACGTACACCGTCCAGATGATCGTGCGCGCCCGGACACCCGCCAACCTGCTGGCCTCCGGGTTCACGCCGACCGACTCGATCAGCATCCCCAGCGCCGTCTTGCGGGTCGCCAGCGCGGTCAGGCCCAGCGCCGCGAGGCTGATCAGGATCGCGATCGGCAGCACCAGGAACCCCGCGCCCACCTGCCGGTAGGTGTCGCTGTTCACGGTGATGATCTGGCCCTCGGTGACCAGCATCGCGATACCGCGACCCGCCGTCATCAGCACCAGCGTCGCGATGATCGGCTGGATGCCCAGCACCGACACCAGGAACCCGTTCCACAGGCCCAGCACCCCGCACAGCACCAGCGCCAGCCCCATGCCGACCCACACGTTGCCGCCGGACGCGATGTGCGTGCACGTCACCGCGCCCGCGATCGCCGCCACCGCGCCCACCGACAGGTCGATGCCGCGGGTCGCGATCACCAGCGTCATGCCCAGCGCGATCAGCAGCGTCGGCGCGCCGTTGCGCAGGATGTCCACCAGGCTGCCGAACAGCGCGCCGTCCTGGACGCGCAGCGCGAAGAACGACGGCGTCACCACCACGTTCAGCAGCAGCAGCGCCACCAGCGCCAGCACCGGCCAGAGCAGTCGGTTCTTCACGAGGCCACCGCCTTGTCGATCGGCGTCACGACGACCTCGGCGCCGGCGGACCCGTCGACGTGGCCCGCGATCAGCTCCATCACGTCGTCCACCCCCGCGTCGCCGCCCAGTTCGGCCACCATCTTCCGGTCGCGCATCACGACCACCCGGTCCGAGATGCGGACCACCTCCTCCAACTCGGCGGAGATGAACACGACCGCCATGCCGCCGGCCGCGAGGTCCGCCACCACCTTCTGGATTTGAGCCTTCGCGCCCACGTCGATGCCGCGGGTCGGTTCGTCCAGGATCAGCAGCCGGGGCTCGGTCACCAGCCACCGGGCCAGCAGCACCTTCTGCTGGTTGCCGCCGGACAGCGTGCCCACGACCGCGTCCGCGTTCGCCGGACGGATGTCCAGCACCTCCACGTACTTCGCCACCAGTTCGTCGGCCTGCTTGCGCGGCACCGGCCGGGCCCAGCCGCGGGCCGCCTGGAGCGCCAGCACCAGGTTGTCCCGGATCGTCAGGTCCGCCACCACGCCCTCGGCCTTGCGGTCCTCCGAGGAGAACGCGATGCCCGCCCCGATCGCCGCGCGCGGCCCGGTCAGCCGCAGCGGCTTCCCGTCCACCAGCACCCGGCCCGAGTCGGCCTTGTCCGCGCCGAACAGCAGCCGCGCCACCTCCGTGCGGCCCGAGCCGAGCAGCCCCGCCAGGCCGACCACCTCGCCCGCCCGCACCTCCAGGTCGAACGGCGCGACCGACCCCTTGCGCCCCAGGCCCTCGGCCTTCAGCAGCGGCTCGCCGGGCGTGTTGCCGGACCGGTGCTCGATCTCCTCCAGCACGCCCATCTCACGGCCCAGCATCGCCGACACCAGGTCGATCCGGCTGAACGAGGCCGTCATGTGCTCGCCGACCAGCCGGCCGTTGCGCAGCACCGTCATCCGGTCGGAGATCTCGTACACCTGATCCAGGAAGTGCGTCACGAACAGCACCGCGACACCCTCGTCGCGCAGCACCCGGATGATCCGGAACAGCTCCGCCACCTCGTCGGCGTCCAGGCTGGACGTCGGCTCGTCCAGCACCAGGACCCGGGCGTCCACGGCCACCGCGCGCGTGATGGCCACGAGCTGCTGCACGGCGATCGGGTGGCTCTCCAGCACCGAACCGGGGTCGATGCGCAGTCCGATGCGCGCGAGCAGCTCAGCCGCCCGCCGGCGCATGGCCCTGCCGTCGATCCGGCCGAACTTCCGGGGCTCGCGCCCGAGCAGGATGTTCTCCGCCACGGTCAGGTTCGGGCACAGGTTCACCTCTTGGTAGACCGTGCTGATCCCGGCCGCCTGCGCCTGCGCGGGACCGCCGAACGACACCGGTTCCCCCGCGTAGCGGACCTCGCCCGCGGCGAGCGGGTGCACGCCCGTCAGCGCCTTGATGAGCGTGGACTTGCCCGCCCCGTTCTCGCCCATCAGGGCGTGGACCTCGCCGGGGAACAGCCGGAAGTCCACCTCTTGCAGTGCCTTCACACCGGGGAACTCCACCGAGATGCCCCGCATGTCGACGACCGGCTCGGTCACCGGACAACTCCCCTCACACGCTGGGTGCGGTCCCCCGCCACCACACCCGGGGGTGGCGGGGGACCGCGGTCTGTGATCGGTACCCGCGGCTCGTCGCCCGCGGATCAGTACTTGCGCTCGGGGAGCGCCGTCTTCGCCTGCTCGGTGGTGAAGGTGGTCTCCTCGGTCACCACGCGAGGCGGCACCTCCTCGCCCGCGACGACCTTCTTCGCCAGCTCCATCAGCTGCTTGCCCAGCAGCGGGTTGCACTCGACGATGAAGTTGATCTCACCGGCGGCCAGCGCGGTCATGCCGTCCTTCACCGCGTCCACGGTGATGATCTTGATGTCCTTGCCCGGCACCTTGCCCGCGGCCTTGATCGCCTCGATCGCGCCCAGGCCCATGTCGTCGTTGTGCGCGTAGACCACGTCGATCTGCGGCACCGACTTCAGGAACGCCTCCATGACCTGCTTGCCGCCGGAGCGGGTGAAGTCACCGGTCTGCGTGGCCACGATCTTCAGGTCCGTGCCCGCGATGGCCTCTTCGAAGCCCTGCTTGCGGTCGATGGCCGGCGCCGCGCCCGTCGTGCCCTGGAGCTCCACGACGTTCTTCGCGCCCGCGGCGTTCTCCTTCAGCCACTCGCCGGCCTTCTTGCCCTCCTCGACGAAGTCCGAGCCGAGGAAGGTCTTGTAGAGCGAGGTGTCGTCCGAGTCGATCGCCCGGTCGGTCAGGATGACCGGGATGTTCGCCCGCTTGGCCTCCAGCAGGACGGTGTCCCAGCCGGTCTCCACCACCGGGCTGAAGGCGATGACGTCCACCTTCTGCTGGATGTAGGACCGGATCGCCTTGATCTGGTTCTCCTGCTTCTGCTGCGCGTCGGAGAACTTCAGGTCGACCCCGGCCGCGGTGGCCTCCTCCTGCACGGACTTGGTGTTGGCGGTGCGCCACCCGCTCTCCGCGCCCACCTGTGCGAAACCCATCGTGATCTTGCCGTCGTCGGCGCCCGACGACCCCGCGGCCCCGGAACCACCGGAACCGCAGGCGGTCAACGCGGCCAACAGGACCGCGCTGGCGGCGGTCGCGATCTTCTTCAGCACTGGTCTTCCTCCGTGTGGGCCCGAGGCACTGGCACTGGCGGGCGGCGAACCGCGTGACCGCGGTCACCTGGGCCACAAGAGTGAGCGTTCACAATCGGGACGTCAACCCCCTGGAAACAACAACTTTGCACGCTTGACATGTTCGTCAGAGCGGTCGTATGTTAGCGCTCACTTTTGTGACTCAGCGCACGCCACGCTCGGACGTCCTGTCCACCACGCGACCCCGTGCCGCGCGCAAGACGAGAGCGACGCCCCCATGCTTCCCCTGCGTCCCGCAAGTCTCCACCCCCAACCGTCCGTTGTTGCGGTATCGCCCACCGCGGCCCCCACCGGCCCGTCCGGACAGGCCCGGCGCGCCGACCTCCCCACCGCGGCCGCCGATCCGGCCGATGCCGCCAATCCGGCTACCTGTACCGATTCCGCCGTCCGCGCAGCCCTCCCCGGCCCGGCAGTCCCGGCCGCCCCGCGCCGACACCGCGCCGCGTTCCCCGCCATAGCACTGGTCGCGCTGCTCCTCGCGGCCCTGGGCGCACCCACCGCCGCTACCGCTACCGCCGCCACTGCCGCAGCCGCCGGCCTCGCTGACGGTCTCGCCGCCGGTCTCGCCGTGCACTACCCGCTCACCGAGACCTCCGGCACCGTCGCGACCGACGCCACCGGCGGCGGGCGCACCGCCTCCATCGTCGGCGACGCCACGCCGTCGGGCGCGGACGGTCTCCGGCTCGGCGGCGTCGACGGACACGTCGACCTGCCCGACAACTTGATGCGCGGCCTGACCGACATCTCTGTCTCGATCCAGGTCCGGATCGACGCAGACCAGTCCACCCCGTACTTCATCTGGGGCCTCGGCAACTCCTCGGGCACCACCGGCAACGGCTACCTCTTCACCACCGGCAACGCCTACCGCACCTCCATCGCCACCGGCAACTGGTCCACGGAGCAGACGACCACCGCCGGGCGCGACCTCGCCAGGGGCGTGTGGAAGACGCTCACCTACACCCAGGCCGGCGGCACCGCCGTGCTCTACGAGGACGGCGCCGAGGTCGGCCGCAGGACCGACGTCACCACCACCCCCGCCGCCATCGGCGACGGCACCACGACCGCCAACCACCTCGGCCGCTCGCTCTACAGCGGCGACCGCCACCTCAAGGGCGCCATCCGCGACTTCCGCCTCTACGACCGCGCGCTCACCGCCGCCGAGGTCCACGAGCTCGGCTTCGTGCCCGACGAGGAGAAGGCCCGCCGCGACCTGGCCGCCCTCGACCTCGGCGACCTGTCCGCCGTCACCGAGGACCTCGCCCTGCCGACCACCGGCCCCTACGGCTCGACCATCACCTGGCGGACCGACGACGCCCGCCACGTGACCGCCGACGGCGTCGTCACCCGCCCCGCCGCAGGACGACCCCCGGCGACCGTCACCCTCACCGCGTCCGCGCTCGGCCAGACCCGCACCTTCACGGTCACCGTCCGCCCCGAGCCGACCGACCGCCAGAAGGTCGACGAGGCCGCCGCCGCGCTGACCGTCTGGAACGCCTCGGACGTCCGCGGCAACCTCACCCTGCCGACGACCGGCCTGCACGGCACCGAGGTGTCGTGGAAGTCGACGAAGAAGAAGGTCGTCACCGAGACCGGCGAGGTCACCCGCCCCGCCCACGGCGAACGCGCCGAGCACGTCACGCTCACCGCGACCGTCACGAGCGGCCACAAGCAGGCCAAGCGCCGCTTCGACCTCACCGTCACCCCGCTGCCGCGGCACCAGGACTACGAGGGTTACCTCTTCGGCTACTTCACCGGCGAGGGCACCGCGACCGGCGAGCAGGTCTACTTCGCCGCCAGCCGGGGCGACGACGCCCTGAAGTGGGACGAGCTCAACGGCGGCAACCCGGTGCTCACCTCCTCTCTCGGCGACAAGGGCGTCCGCGACCCGTTCATCATCCGGTCACCGGAGGGCGACAGGTTCTTCCTGATCGCCACCGACCTGAAGATGCACGGGAACGGCAACTGGGACCTCGTGCAGCGCAAGGGCAGCCGCCACATCGAGGTGTGGGAGTCCACGGACCTCGTGACCTGGTCGCAGCAGCGCCACGTCCAGGTCTCTCCGGAGACCGCGGGCAACACGTGGGCACCCGAGGCGTACTACGACGACAGCATCGGCGCGTACGTCGTCTTCTGGGCGTCGAAGCTCTACGCCGAGGAGGACCCGGGGCACACGGGCGACACCTACAACAAGATGCTGTACGCGACCACCCGTGACTTCCGGACCTTCACCGAGCCGCAGGTCTGGGTCGACCCGGGCTACTCGGTGATCGACTCGACCGTCATCAAGCACGGCGCGGAGTACTACCGGTTCACCAAGGACGAGCGGAACAACACCTCCTCCACGCCGTGCAGCAAGTTCGTCCTGGCGGAGAAGTCCGCCGACCTGCGCGACACCTCCTACGACTTCGTGGCCGACTGCATCGGCAAGGGCTCGATCCGCCAGGGCGAAGGCCCCACGGTGTTCAAGTCGAACACCGAGGACAAGTGGTACCTGTTCATCGACGAGTTCGGCGGACGCGGCTACGTGCCCTTCGAGACCACCGACCTCGCCTCCGGGCGGTGGAGCCCGTCGACCGACTACCAACTGCCCAGCCGCCCCCGGCACGGCACCGTCCTCCCGGTCACGAAGGCCGAGATGGACCGCGTGCGGGCCGCCTACCCGTGAACCGACGACCGGGTGGGCGCGCCGACCGGTAGCCCCCCGCCGGTGGGCGACCCGCCCGGTCGTCCCGCCCGGCCGAGCCCCGACACCGGCCGAGCCCCGACACCGGCCGGGCCCCGATGCCCGGCCGGGCGGAGCGTGCGCGCGAGCGATCGACCACGCCGTCCCGGGTGACGGCGACCGAGCCAGGTGCGGCGCCCGAGGGCCGGGCGCGCGTGACGTGACAGGTCCCCATGAAGGGATTGGGTTGTGAGATCTCGTCTGACACTGCTGCCCGCCGTGCTGGTGGTCGGCCTCGCGGTACCGGCGCTCAGCCCGGCCTCGGCGGCGGGCGGCTACGCGCTGCCCGGGTTCGCCGCCCAGGCAGCGGCCCCGGCGGCGGCCCAGGCCGACTACACGATCAGCATCGACCCGCAGGCCAAGGGCGCCTCGATCGACGACACCCTGTACGGCGTCTTCTTCGAGGACATCAACCGGGCCGCCGACGGCGGGCTCTACGCCGAGCTGGTGCAGAACCGGTCGTTCGAGTACGACACCGCCGACAACGCCGGCTACACCCCCTTCACCGGGTGGGCGCCCACCGGCGGCGCGCTGGACGTCGTGGACGACGACGGGCGGCTCAACGAGCGCAACCGGCGCTACCTCAAGCTCGGCCTGCCCGCCGGCGTCATCAACTCCGGCTACAACTCGGGCGTCAACGTCGAGCGGGACAAGAGGTACGACTTCTCCGTCTGGGCCCGCACGGACCAGGCGTCGGGCACACCGCTCAACGTCGGGCTCACCGACCCCGCCGGCCGGGAACTCGCACCAGGCCTGGCGATCCAGGTGCGCGGCGACGGCTGGACCAAGTACACCGGCGCCTTCCGCGCCCGCGAGTCGTCCACCACCGGCCGGCTGCTCGTCACCGGCGGGGGAGCGGGCACCCTGCGGCTGGACATGGTCTCGCTCATGCCGCAGGACACCTACAAGGGCCACGGCCTGCGCAAGGACCTCGCCGAGAAGATCGCCGCGCTCAAGCCCGGCTTCGTCCGCTTCCCCGGCGGCTGCCTGGTCAACACCGGTAGCCACTACGGCTACGACGCCTCCACCGGCTACGAGCGCAAGCGCTCCTACCAGTGGAAGGACACCATCGGCCCGGTCGAGCAGCGCGCGACCAACGCCAACTTCTGGGGCTACAACCAGACCTACGGCCTGGGCTACTACGAGTACTTCCAGTTCTCCGAGGACATCGGCGCCATGCCGCTGCCCGTGGTGCCCGCCCTCGTCACCGGGTGCGGCCAGAACCGCGCCACCGACGACCCGGCGCTGCTCCAGCGGCACGTCCAGGACGCGCTCGACCTGATCGAGTTCGCCAACGGCCCGGCCGACTCGACCTGGGGCCGCAAGCGCGCCGAGATGGGGCACCCGGCGCCCTTCGGGCTCACGCACATCGGCGTGGGCAACGAGGAGAACCTGCCCGACGAGTTCTTCGCGCGGTTCACGCGGTTCCGCACGGCGATCGAGGCCAGGTACCCCGACATCATCGTGGTGAGCAACTCCGGCCCCGACGACACCGGCGCCACGTTCGACCGGCTCTGGCAGCTCAACCGCGAGGACGGCGTCGAGATGGTCGACGAGCACTACTACAACAGCCCGGGTTGGTTCCTGGAGAACAACAACCGCTACGACTCCTACGACCGCAACGGCCCGAAGGTCTTCCTCGGCGAGTACGCCTCCCAGGACAACAGGTTCTCCAACGCGCTCGCCGAGGCCGCCTTCATGACGGGCCTGGAGCGCAACGCCGACGTGGTCAAGCTCGCCTCCTACGCACCGCTGCTGTCCAACGAGGACTACGTGCAGTGGCGGCCGGACATGATCTGGTTCAACAACCACGCCTCCTGGGGATCGACCTCCTACGAGGTGCAGAAGCTGTTCATGAACAACGTGGGCGACCACGTGGTCGGGAGCACGGCCTCCGGCACGCCCTGGAGCCCCGAGCCGATCACCGGCGCCGTCGGCCTCTCCTCCTGGGCCACCTCGGTCGCCTACGACGACGTGCGGGTCACCGCCGCGGACGGCCGCGTGCTGTTCTCGGACGACTTCTCCGGGGACGCGAGCCGGTGGACCGGCAACGGCACCGGCGACTGGGGCGTCGTGGACGGCGCCTACGTGCAGGCCGACACCGGCGTCACGAACCCGTTGGTCACCGCGGGCGACCCCGCCTGGAACAACTTCACGTTCAGCGTCAAGGCCACCAAGCGCGCGGGCAGCGAGGGCTTCCTGATCCCCTTCGCGGTCAACGGCAGCGGCAACCCCTTCTGGTGGAACCTCGGCGGCTGGAACAACACCCGGTCCGCCGTGGACGGCGGCAACTCCTCGCGCGTCTTCCACTCGGACGGCACGACGATCGAGACCGGCCGCACCTACGACCTGCGGGTCGAGGTGCGCGACCGCACCGTGAAGCTGTTCATCGACGGGCGGCTGTGGGCCGAGTTCACCGACGGGGCGAACCAGGCACCGGAACCCTTCCGGCAGGTGGTCACCCGCGACCTGAAGACCGGCGACCTGATCGTCAAGGTGGTCAACGCGCAGGCGACCGCCGCCCGTACGAAGATCGACTTCGCACCCGGGACCTGGGTCCTGCCCAGTGCCGAGGCGACGGTGCTGGAAGGTCGGCCGGACGACGTGAACACGGAGTTCACGCAGCCCGTGAAGGCGCGCACAACGCAGGTGCGGGTGTCCTCCGGGTTCACGCACACCTTCCCCCCGAACTCGGTGACCTTCTTGCGGGTCAAGGACAAGCGACGATGACGACGACAGGTTCAAGATCTTCATGACGTCCACGGTATCGAACGCGTGTTCGATGGTCATCTCTTCGCAAGAACGATCACCACATCGAGTGACCGACCGGGTCCCCACCCGAGAGGAGCCCACGTGAGCCTCGACCGCAGGTCCCTGTTCCGCGCCGGTGGCGCGCTGGCCGTGGCCGGCACCCTGCCGGCCTCGGCGGCCGCCGCCTCCGCGGAACGGCAGGAGGACCGCGCCCCGGCGCGCGAAACCGCCCTGACCACCCGCAACCCCCTGGTGGAGCAGCGCGCGGACCCCTTCGTCACCAGGCCGGTGGACGGCATGTACTACCTGACCGGCTCGGTGCCCGAGTACGACCGGGTCGTGGTCCGGGGGGCGTCCACACTGGACGGTCTGAGCACGGCCCGCGAGCGCACGATCTGGCGGCGGCCCGCGTCCGGCCCGATGGGTGGCTACATCTGGGCGCCGGAGCTGCACCGGATCGACGGCAGGTGGTACGTCTACTTCGCCGCGGGCGACTCCGACCAGCCGTTCCGCATCCGCACCTACGTGCTGGAGTCGGACAAGGCCGACCCGCGCGAGGGCGGCTGGGTGCTCAAGGGGCAGGTGGCCACGGCCTGGGACACCTTCACCCTCGACGCGACCACGTTCGAGCACCGCGGCAAGCGGTACTTCCTGTGGGCGCAGAGCGAGCCGGGCATCGCGACCAACAGCAACCTCTACATCGCCGAGATGGCCTCACCCCTGGCGCTCAAGAGCGCGCCCGTGCGCGTCGCGGTGCCCACGCTGCCGTGGGAGGTGCAGGGCTTCAAGGTGAACGAGGGCCCGGCGGTGCTCGTCCGCAACGGCCGGGTGTTCGTCACCTTCTCGGCCAGCGCCACCGACGCGCGCTACTGCATGGGCCTGCTCACCGCCGACGAGAACGCGAACCTGCTCGACGCGCGGTCCTGGACCAAGTCGCCGAACCCGGTCTTCACGACCAACGAGGCGACGCGGCAGTACGGCCCCGGGCACAACTCCTTCACCGCGGTGGGCGACCGGGACGTGCTGGTCTACCACGCGCGCGACTACCGGGACATCACCGGCGACCCGCTGTTCGACCCGAACCGGCACACCCGCGTGCAGGAGGTCCACTGGAACGACGACGGCACGCCGAGCTTCGGCGTCCCGGTCGGCGTGGGCGGGCCGGTGGTGCGCCTGTCGCCGGCGGACGCGCCCCGGCTCGTCGTGCGGCACCAGGACTACCGGCTGCGCGTCGACGGCGGCGTGCGCGAGCTGGCCGACTCGCAGTTCCGCTTCGTCGACGGGTTCCTGGGGGCGGGCACGACCGCCGTGCGGTCGGTGAACTTCCCCGACCGCTACGTGCGGGTGGTCGACGGCGGCACGCTGCGCATCGACCCGTACGAGGACACCGACGACTACGGGCGCGCGGCGTCGTTCGAACGGGTGCCGGGGCTGGTGGACGAGGACGGCGTGTCGCTGCGGTGGGCCGCGGACCCGGCGCTCCACGTGGCGCACGACGGGGTGGGGCGGTTGGTGCTGACCCGGCCGGGCAACGACCGGCGGTCGCGGGAGCGGGCGACATTCCGCCTGGGCGGACGCGCGTCCTGACCGCCCGGGGACGGTCTCTGGTGGACAATGGTGCCGGGAGCACCTTCGTGGTGGACAACAGGTGTTATCGCTAACATCGAAGGTGCAGTCATGAGTGGAGATGGGGCAGCAGTGGAGCACAGGACCGCGCGCGATCCCGCGATGACGGACGTCGCCAAGCTCGCCGGGGTCTCGCACCAGACGGTGTCGCGGGTGCTCAACGGCCACCCGAACGTCCGGGAGCAGACGCGGCTGCGGGTGCGCGCGGCCATCGCCGAGCTGGGCTACCGGCCCAACAAGGCGGCCCGCGCGCTGGTCACCGGGCGGTCGCAGCTCATCGGTGTGGTGGCGCAGAACTCGACCCTCTACGGGCCGGCGTCGCTGCTCGCCGCGTTCGAGCAGGCGGCGGCCGAGGCCGGGTTCGCGGTGAGCGTGGGCCGCGTCAACGTGCTGGACCGCAACTCCATCTCCGACGCCGTGGAACGGCAC